>JAAXJD010000080.1 GCA_012270005.1 Flavobacterium sp.
CTTAATCAGCCAAACCACACCACGGCGGAATTATCATAGATGCAGAAGGTAACATTTATCTCACAGCCCTTGACACACATAGTGTCGATGGGGTACTGGCCAAAGACCGCACTGTACACAGGCTGGTAACCGATAAAAACCTGCTGTGGCCCGATGGGGTAAGCTACAACGCTGCCGACGGTTACATGTATGTATCAGCAGCGCAGGTGCACCTGGTCGAAGTGTTTAACAATGGCCAAAATAAAGCTATAGCGCCATTTTATATTTTCAGGTTCAAGCCACTTGTAGCAGGTGTGCCATTCAGGTAATCAAATAAAAAAATCAACATTAAAATACATAACAACATGAAAGCTATTATAATAAACGAACCGGGTGATACTACAAAACTGGTTCACACAGAACTTCCTACACCATCTATAAACGAAGACCAAGTATTAGTACAGGTAAAAGCGATAAGTATAAACCCCGTAGACGTAAAAAGCCGTGCCGGCAAAGGCGTTTTCGGTAGGCTTAAAGAAGAACTTCCGCTTATACTGGGTTGGGATATTAGCGGTGTGGTAGCCCAGGCAGGCAGTAATTCAGGATTAAAAAAAGGCGATGAAGTTTTTGGTATGGTAAACTTCCCCGGTCATGGTAAAGCCTATGCAGAATATGTTGCCGCGCCTGCCACTCACCTGGCACTTAAACCGGCTAACATTAGCCATGAAGAAGCTGCGGCAGCAGCTCTTGCTGCACTTACGGCTTATCAGGCCATAGTTCATAATGCTAAAATTCAGTCAGGGCAAAACGTGCTTATCCATGCCGCAGCCGGTGGCGTGGGGCACTATGCCGTACAAATTGCTAAGCATTTAGGTGCAAATGTCACAGGTACCTCATCGGCTAAAAATAAAGACTTTGTACTAAGCCTTGGCGCAGATACCCATATCGATTATCACGGCTACAACTGGGGTGAAAGTCCTTATAGTTTTGATTTTGTTTTTGATACTGTTGGTGGCGACAACATAGACAATTCACTGGAAGTGGCTAAAACAGGCGGCACGGTTATCAGTATCCCAACAGGCCTTAACGAAGCCGTTACCGAAAAAGCCAAAACTAAGGGTGTAAACGGTTACTTTTTTATGGTAAGCTCCAGCGGCAATGATATGAAAGTACTTGCCGACTGGCTGGCAAAGGGTTATATAAAATCGCACGTATCTGAAAGCTATTCTTTTAGCGATATGGATAAGGCGCACCTTCAGGTAGAAAGCGGGCGCACCGTAGGCAAGGTAATTGTTACGCTATAATGCTGCCAAAACAATACAACAGCACATCTGTGGCTGCCATAAAGCAGCTACAGATTGTGTATTTATAATTCCCAAAAATCCGGGTCATGATGCAAATGTATTATTCTGTAAAAAGCGGGAAAGTTTTATATTTGTTTAACCCTTCCTGTTACCTAAAAGAAATCAATATGCATATAGAAAATTCATTGCAACCGTTTGATATTGAAAAAGAAACCTTAACGGAGTGGACACGTCGCCCGCACCGCCACAACTTCTTCGAATTGGTTTTTATACAGGAGGGCAACGGTAACCAGTGTATTAACGGTAGCATACTGCCCTATAGCGGGCAAAGCATTTTTTTGCTGCCGCCTTATGATTGCCATTCGTTTGAGATAGACAAGCCCACAACGTTTGTGTTTATTAAGTTCAATGCCCTATTTTTTAAAGAAGACAAGCGTACCATGATGGATTATAGCCAGTGGTTTAGCAACCTGCACTATATACTGAGTACGTACAACCGCACGCCCGGTGATGTCATTCATTCTGATGCCGATAAGGCAGTAATGATTAGCCTTATAAATAGTATGCAACTTGAGCGGCAGCAACCCAATTTTTCAGAGTCTATCCTCCGTACAAATATGGTGGCAATGCTCAATATACTGCTCAGGAATTTTGAAAACAGTTTCCTGGAGAAACATAAAGACAAAGACAACCAAACGCGTGATGTGTTACAGTATATACAATTCAACCTGTTTGATAATAATAAGCTTAAGGCCGATGTTATTGCGGGCGAGTTTAACCTGTCGCCAAACTATGTGAGCGAATACTTTAAAAAGAAAACTGGCGAAAGCCTTAAAGAATATATCCTAAAATCACGTGTAAATGTGGCGCAAAGCCGTATGGAATATTCAGGACAAAGCCTTAAGGAAATCGCTTATGACCTGGGTTTTACCGATGCCAGCCACATGACAAAGGTCATTAAAAAATATTATGACGATGCAGGAACCAGTTGTAGTAGTTTTTTATAATTCATTATAGATTATTAATGTGTTAAGTTATTTCTTTGATTGTGCCATCGCTGATGGCACAATTAGTTTAAACTAACAATTCCACTTCACTCCTGTACCCTGGATGGTAACAAGGTGTATAACGGATATACCCCATCACTTGAAGCTCCTTAAAATATTTATGGTATGTTGGTAATGTTTTGATATGTGAAAGCGCCATAATCTTACAACGGCTGACCTTGATGATTTTGGGTTGTCCCTGTTTATAACCGAGGTACAGGATAGCACTTAGTAAGGCAAAGTGCCATACGTTAAGGGAAGTATCTCGCTCAAAGAGTTTCAAATATTTTAAAAGGCTTTGCAGTTCCATGAGGCAGCTATTTGTCATTGAACAAATTCATGATGTCGACCTTACTGTAGTAATAGGAACCCAGTACTTTTTTAAAACGTATCTTTCCTGTAATGCGCAAGTTCTGTAACGAACCTGCCGATATATCCAATAGCTTGCGTACCACACGGCTTTTCAGCCAATCCAGTACCGGTTTATTTTGCTGCTCCTTTTTAGACTCTTCAATGATTTTACGGAAATCATCCATCATGACAAGGCCGAATTGCCTTAGGTCATCTTTTGTAACATACTCGCTCATCATTATTTCATTTTCAGTTCATAGGTCTAAAATAATTCAAGCAATGACTGGCTGTATATTTCTGCCACTTAGAGGCAGTACATGTCCTTAACTGGTATCGGAAACGAAAAGGCACTCCTTTCCTTCGTTGGGAAAGCCTTTTAGTTTTTAGCCCGGTATTGCCTATTTACATCTATGCTCCTGTTTCGCTCCGCTGTAAAACGGCAGGTTGTTTCGTGAGATAGTCCGGCTATCTCCTCAATCCCTTGGACTTCTTTTTCATTTGCCGTGCAAATGCCTCTTCCTCATAATCTTCGCCTTGAGTTTGCGGCAGTAAGCCACCAAATATGTCAGAGAGAGCATTAGTGGCATCGGATGGGCTTGGATTTTTTTTTTCATTTTCTAAAAGCGTGTTATGTCCAATTGCTGGAATTGTGTTGGCGGATCTTGGATTAGCTTCAATCTGTAAACTAATCTTAGGCTTATTGCCGTTATTCCACCATTCATTAAAAGTCGCGGCACTTAGGATTTTGGAAAGCTGCGATCCGTTCCACACCGAACGGGATTGGTGGTCAATGAAGATAATACCGTAGATTCGGTTATCGGCTGTCCTGCGGACAACGGTATTGACTCCAGCTTCTTTCAACACTGCTTTCAACTCGCCTTCATTTTTGGTTGCCAGTATTGTTTTTTCAACAGTAGCTTTGAGCGTTGACCTGTTTGGGCTGTTTTGTAGTTGCGCCTTAGAGTTTTCAAAATGAGATTGCAATTCATTGTAACCAGCACTTTTTCCGAACAATGAAGCCTTAAAGGGATTACTTGCCTTTTCTCCTTTTTCATTCAGCGCAAAATAGACCAGTCCTTGACGGGCTTTACCATTGTATCGGCCTTTTACTTCTTCGGCAGTAATGTTGAATAATGAGAGCAGTGCATTGTAAGTGCCAAGTGTGGTATATTGATAGTATTTGGGCATGTAACGGATAACCGCAGCCATTTGGCTTTTTATATCGCCTGCTTTATAAGTTACCGGTTTAAAGATAGATTCGGTTCGATTTTGCTTTTTTTCAACAGCACTTTTTAGGTTGTACTTTCGTTCAAGTTCCCTACAGGCTGCCATAGATTTTCTTTTTTCAAAGGCATCGGATATTTTCTTTCCTCCTTCATCAACACATACCGTTACAATATGGATATGGCTGCGCTCTATATCATTGTGTTTAAATACAATAAAGGGTTGTTTGCCATAACCCATCTTTTCCATGTAATCTTTAGCAATGGCTTTATAGTCGTTGTTGTTTACTTTATCTTCAGGGTCAGGGTTGAGTGAAATATGCACCGCCGGCTTCTCTGTTTTTCGATTAGCAGCAAGGTATACTTGGAATGAATTTGAGATTTGAGCAGTAGTGAACGTGCCGTCAGGTGATTCAATGATTTTCTGGCCTGCCAATACCGTTGCAGTATTGTTCTTTACTTTATCCATATTGTAGGATAATGCGCCAAACAAACTTTTGCCCCTGCCAATCTTCGCTATCATCGCTTACCTTTTAAGGTGTGTATGTTCAAATTCAGCGGTCAGTTCAATGATCTTTTTACTAACGGCAACAAGTTCGATGGTTTGGTTTTCCAATTTATATAACGCCGCTGCGGCTTTTTTCTCTGTGAAATTATTGTAGAGCATTTTTACAACTTGGTTATAGTTGACACCAATGGCACGGAACTGTGCAAACAGTCCTGTTAGTTTCATATAATAGTCTATTGCAGCCTTATCTATTTTTACCGTAGTGATGGTCTTTTGAAAAACACAGGCCGTGATAAAGTGCGCCATCACGTTCATACCCGATTGTTCAAACAACGTCAGGAATTTTGCGTTTTGCACAGCCGTAAGGCTGATGGAATAACGGAACGTGGCACGGTCATCTTTGGGATGCCTGCCGCCTTTATGCTTTTTATGTGCACCGTTATCGTCCACCTGTTATTCCTTTTTAGTCTTTTCTGCCAGTATTCGAATGAAGGTACTCATTGATTTAATCAGTAAATCGCTTCCGGCGATTTATGGCGTTGGTTGGCATTTATAGGTTTAGAAAAGAAACTTTTCCCAAGTAAACCGATAAAAGCAAGCGAAGGTATTGCTGTCAATGCAAAAAAAGACAAAAGACTAC
>JAAXJD010000045.1 GCA_012270005.1 Flavobacterium sp.
TTTGACAATACTCTGGCCCGGGGTCGGTGGTATACAAAGCGTCACTGCCTCCATACCCCTGACAGTCCTGTTGCCGGTTGCATACATATTTTCAAAGAAGATGCTTTTTTGCGCAAGGCTGTCCAGGAATGGAGTGATATTTTCTGTATTTCCAAATTCTTTCATGAAAGACGCGCTGAGGCTTTCCACTAAAACAAACACAACATTATATTTTTTTGGTTCCCCATCTGTAGTTATTTCCCTGCGGATGGATGTATTGGCATTTAATCCTGAGTTCCCAATAAGTAATTTGTTTCGAACTGCCTGAAATGCTTTATCGTTGTCAATACTCGTATAAAACTCCTGATATTTCATTTGGTTATTGCGGAATGCCGCAAAAAAACTGTAGATACCATTTTTGCTGATTTCGGAGTTGTACCGATTAGCAGACCACTCTGCACCTGTGTTTGTGAAATAATAAGAATAGATAAACACTACAATGGTCGTCAAACCTGCTAAAAATATTTTTTCGTAATGTCCTGCTTTCCCGCGAAACGTATTTTTGAAGCTTTTTCTCCTATATAGAAATACCATTATTAACAGACTAATACCAACCACACTCCCAATCAAAAAAGGGAGTGGATAGGATTCATTTATGTTAGCGATCACTTCATGGGTATAAATAAGATAGTCCACGGCTATAAAATTAAACCTTGACCTGAACTCCTCCCAAAATGTTATTTCCGCAAAAAAAGTAAAGGCAAGTATTAAGAAAAAGAGGTAAGTAGACACAAAAATGACTACCTTATCAAACAATGTTCCTGCAATTTTATTACTGAACGCAATGTACAAGGTGGCGGGTAAAAGAAAATAACTAACAGTGCCGATATCAAAAAATAACCCGGTAAATATTGTACGGACCAGGCTTACAGGCGCGAGCTCAATTTCACGATATTGCCAGGTCAGAAGACAAATGCGAAGGACGGTTGATGCTAGCAGATAAATTATTAAAGCATGCTGTAAAACAGCATATCGTTTTGATATCCTCAGATTAAAATGCATATAATGTTGTTTACAATGCAATTTTTGTAAACAATTCTGTGGAAATTCTGGAGAAACTGATGCCTAATGGGTTAACCAGTTGGATTAACGTCTTATTAGCGTTCGAAATTTACTACAAAATGGTGCATGCCCCCTGTAAAGCTATAATTTACGGTCCAGTTGTTGACTTCGGTGATTCTCCTGACTATTGCCAGACCCAGCCCGCTACCTTTACCTGAAGCATTCGATTTTGAAAAACGCTTAAACAGTTTTTTCGTATCAAGCTTTTCATTACCGGTGTTGGAAAAATAAATCGTCCCGTAATTTAAGGCTACTGTTATCCGTCCTCCTTCTTCTGTATGACGTATTGCGTTTGAGTACAAATTATTTAAGAGAATTTCGAGCAACGATGGATTTGCTTCCACGGTTATATCGCCTACTACTGCCAGGTCAATTGTAATACCTTTGGCTTCGGCCTGTGTATTAAAAAAGGAAATATTTCTTGTAACAAAATCTTTTATTGGTAAGGCCTGTTTTACAAAATACGCCTCATTTTCAATATTGGCGAGCAACAGCAGGTTTTTACTCATACGGTGCATCCGTGATAAATCGCCACTTATCGCCTCTATTAATAATGACTGTTTTTCGGAGACTTCGGTTTCCTGTAGCAGTGTATCCAGTTTATTTTGAATTAACGCCAGGGGTGTTTGTAACTCATGCGCAGCATTCTCTGTAAACTCTTTCTGTCCTCCGAAAATAGCCTTGTTTTTATTTATCAGGTCTGCAATACTCCTGTTTAGGTAGTTGAACTCCTCAATATCGGTCAATCCGAAGTTAGGTTCTGAACTTTTATCAATATTGAAATTTTGTATCTGTGTTATCGTTTCATAAAAGGGGCTCCATATTTTATGCGCAAGCTTATTGAAGAAAAATGTGATACCCAATAATAGGACAAGTACAATAACCAGTAGTACGGCAGCTAGGCTAAATGCCATTTCTTTTGCTTCGGAGAGATGATTCCGTTCAATATATGTATAATTTTCACCATCAATTTTAATGGAGGTATGCAATTCCCTGTACAGCTCATTTTTACCACTTAACGGATCGTATACCGAATTGGTAAAGAGCGAGTCTTTATGCTCTTTTGTACTCGGGATTATTTGTACATCATGGCTTAAGGTATTCCACTGTGATAGATTTTTTTCGGAAAAGCGTTCAATATTTCGTTCGGTAAACACTTTTTTGTGTAGTAACAATATCTTGTCGGTCTGGTACATATAAAACCATTGGCTAAGGAAATAGACCATTGGTATTGCAAATAAAAAGACAGCTACAGAAAAAACAATATAACTGCGCTTGATCTTGTAAAGTAATTTTTTATCCATCTTGCCATTTATAGCCCGTACCGTATACGGTTTTAATATATTCGCCGCCGCCAGCCAGTGCAATCTTCTTCTTAAGGTTTTTTATATGGGTGTACACAAAATCGTAGCTGTCCAGCATATCGGCAAGGTCACCTGATAAATATTCGGCAATGGCGCTTTTTGACAATACCCTGTTTTGGTTTGCAATCAGGTATAACAATAGCTCGATTTCCGTTTTTGTCATATCTAAGAGTGTGCTGTTTACCCTGACACTTTTATCAAAAATATCAATAGTAATCTCATTAAAGGATACGACATTATAACCCAGGAACTTTTTTCTGCGGATAACGGATAGCGTGCGGGCAAACAGTTCCGATATATGGAATGGTTTTGTGACATAGTCATCTGCGCCAAGGTTTAGCCCTTTTATCCGGCTTTCCAATGCCTCCTGTGCCGAAACAATTATGATTCCCTCTTCCTTTTGCAGCGTTTTAAGCTCTTTCAGTATTTCAAATCCTTCACCATCGGGCAGTTTTAGATCGAGTAAGATGCAGTCATAGGAATACATATTAATACGTTCTATAGCTTCCCTGTAGTTTTTCGCTTTTTCGCATTGTATACCATTGGACATAAAATATTGTTTTATGTCATCAGCTATTTCAGGTTCGTCCTCGATAATAAGAATTTTCATAGGTGAAATTTATGAACAAATTTTGGAGAAATTTTGGAGCAGGGTTGTAAAAATAAAAGAAGAGGATAGACTATCTACAGGATTTCGCCAAAATTCATTTCTTCATTTGCGTCCATAGTAAAGAAATATGAGCCTACAACACGAACTAAAACGCCAGGGTGATTGGTTATTTAAACATCGGAGCTTCCTGCCTTTGATTATGTTAGCGTTGGCAATACAGATTTATTTTGAGCTGTATTTAAAACACAATCAGGATTCAACAAACCATCAGGTGCTTGGGGCCGGATATGAAATTTTATGCTTCGTCGTGAGTATGGCTGGTTTACTTGTGCGAATTTATACGGTAGGACACACTCCCCGTAATACTTCCGGGCGAAACACCGAGGGGCAGCTGGCTGACACCTTAAATACCACCGGGGCCTATTCGATAATTCGTCACCCTTTATATTTTGGAAATTTTTTATGCTGGCTGGGTATTGCACTTATGACGCAACACACCTGGTTCGTGGTATTATTTTGTCTGGGTTATTGGATTTATTACGAACGAATTATGTACGCCGAAGAGTTTTTCCTGACACAGAAAATGGGAACTGTGTATGAAGAATGGTCAGAGAAAACGCCGGCTTTTTGGCCTTTCGGAAGCAAATTTATAAGGCCTTCAATTTCATTTAGCTGGAAAAAAGTATTGAAGAAAGAGAAAAATGGTTTTGTGGCAATTATGGTGGTATTCGCGTTCCTCCACATCAGTAAAGTTTCGATATTGGGCACAGAATATTTTAACTGGATTGTAATCGCTGCTGCATTGGCATCACTTTTGATTTACCTTATATTGAAATATATAAAAAAAAATACAGGGCTCCTGAACGAAGAAGGCCGTTAAGTTATATTTTTATGTAACGCTGTAATTTTTAAGAAAAAAAGATTTAATTTAGCATCAATGAATTACTTAAGGCAGATATTTATCTTCAGTTTCTCGGTATACCTTGTGTTACTGATGGCTTTGCCTTGCAGTGATGCTCATCGTAGTAGCAGTACTATAACGGCGCAACTAAGTGAAATAACGCATCAAAGCGATTCCCACAGGCAACATTCCGAAGTATGCACGCCGTTTTGTATCTGTAGTAGCTGTGTTGTTGCTATTGTGCTTCATCCATGTTTAGAGTTTGACTTTTTTAATCCTGACCATAGGGATAGCAATATTTGTAACTTCTACCAATCGGTACAGTCTGATTTTCACGGCTCCATCTGGCAGCCCCCTCAGTTAGTATAATGCTTTGTGCCGGTTAGCAGCCGGCTGTTCCTGCATGGGTTTATTATACCTATGCATTATTCAACGCATTATATTAATTGATAATCAATGTTAGACAAAATAATTCATTTCAGCATCAATAATAAGTTTATTATTGGGCTGTTCACTTTGGCATTAATCATAACCGGGGGCTATTCCCTTTCCAACCTCCCTATAGATGCCCTGCCTGATATTACCAACAACCAGGTACAAATTATAACCACTTCACCAACGCTTGCCACACAGGATGTGGAGCAATTCATAACCTATCCCATCGAGCTGGCAGTAAAGCCCATCCCGAAAGTTGTAGAACTACGTTCGGTGAGCCGCTTCGGGCTTAGCGTAGTAACCGTGGTATTTGAGGAAGATACCGACATTTACTGGGCAAGGGCGCAGATTTCCGAGCGCCTTAAGGAGGCCGAAAATGTCATCCCGAAAACCCTTGGCTCGCCCGAAATGGCGCCTATAAGTACCGGCCTTGGCGAAATATACCAGTATGTAGTATACCCCAAAAAAGGCTATGAAGAAAAGTATGATGCCATGCAGCTGCGTACCATACAGGATTGGATCATCAGGCCGCAGCTGGTAGGCACTCCTGGCGTAGCAGAGGTAAACACCCTTGGCGGTGCGCTGAAGCAGTATGAAATCGCGGTAGACCCGGACAGGCTTAAAAGCATGAATACTACGACTGCCGAGATATTTGCTGCGCTTGAAGCCAACAATGAAAATACCGGTGGCGCGTACATCGATAAAAAACCGTATGCCTATTTTATCAGGGGCATCGGTATGGTAAACAGTATAGAAGATATCAATAAAATTGTCATCAAAAACCAGAACGGCATCCCTGTATTGGTGCGTGATGTGGCCAAAGTGCAACTTGGCAGCAGCATCCGTTATGGTGCCACCACAAAGGATGGCAAAGGCGAAGAAGTTACCGGTATGGTAATGATGCTTAAAGGCGCAAACAGCGGACAGGTTGTAGGCCGTGTAAAAGAGAAAATAGAACAGATAAAGAAATCACTGCCCGAGGGCGTATCCATAGAGCCTTTCCTGGATCGTACGAAACTGGTAGATAACGCTATCGGTACGGTGGAAAAGAACCTTATAGAAGGTGCACTTATCGTTATATTCATACTGGTATTGCTTTTGGGCAACTGGCGCGCGGGCCTTGTGGTGGCTTCGGTAATACCCCTGGCGCTACTTTTTGCCATCTCCATGATGAAGTTCTTCAATGTAAGCGGAAACCTGATGAGCCTTGGGGCCATTGACTTTGGTATTATTGTAGACGGGGCGGTGATAATTGTCGAAGCCATCATCCATAGGCTTGAAACCATGAAAAAGGGTAAACTTAACCAGGATAATATGAATGAGGAAGTCTATGAAGCCTCTTCAAAAATAAGGAGCAGTGCAGCTTTTGGCGAGATCATCATCCTTATCGTATACCTGCCGATATTGGCCCTTACAGGTACCGAAGGCAAGATGTTTGGCCCTATGGCACAAACCGTATCCTTTGCTATCCTGGGCGCTTTTATATTATCGCTTACCTACGTACCGATGATGAGTTCGCTGGTACTGAGCAAATCTACCGGGCATACGCCTAATTTCAGTGACAAGATTATTGCTGCGGTATACCGTGTATACAGGCCGCTGTTAGATGGGGCACTAAAAATAAAAGGCATCGTTATAGGTGCTTCCATAGCGTTATTTGCCGCCGCGCTTATAATATTCAATTCACTTGGCGGGGAGTTTATCCCTACGCTTGATGAAGGTGATATCGCTACCCATCTTATCATTTCTTCAGGAAGTTCGCTTTCGCAGGAAATAGAGGCGACAACTAAAGCAGAGCAGATACTGCGCAGCCGATTCCCTGAAATCAAGATGATTGTAACCAAGATCGGTAGTGCTGAGATACCTACCGACCCTATGCCAATGGAAGCGGGTGACATGATCATCATCATGAAAAATAAGGACGAGTGGACTTCTGCCAAAACCAAGGAAGAGCTGATGGCCAAAATGGAGGAAGCCCTGGAAGAAATACCGGGTGCCACAACCGAATTTTCCCAACCGGTACAAATGCGTATGAACGAGCTGATGACCGGGGTACGCAGCGATGTAGCCATTAAAATATTTGGTGAAGACATTGACAGGCTGGTAAGCGCCGGCGATGAGATAATGGAGCAGATACAGGGTATTAAAGGCATTACCGATGCTCGCCCCGAACGCGTGGCCGGTTTGCCGCAAATCACCGTGAAATACGATAAAGACAAGCTTGCCCTGTACGGCCTTAATGTGGGCGACCTTAACCGTGTGGTACGCATGGGCTTTGCAGGCGAGGCCGCCGGTACGGTATACGAAGGCGAGAAACGTTTTGACCTTGTGGTACGCCTGGCACAGGACAAAAGGCAGGACATCAACAACCTTAAGTCGCTGTACGTTACCCTGCCGTCGGGCAACCAGATACCGCTGGAACAGGTAGCCGATATAAAATTTGAGGATGGTCCTATGCAGATAAGCCGTGAAGACGGCCGCCGCCGTATTGTGGTGGGCTTTAACGTGCGCGGGCGCGATGTACAAAGTGTGGTAAAAGACATACAGGCAAAACTGGACAAAAACCTCAAGTTGCCTGCAGGATATTACATTACCTACGGCGGCCAGTTTGAAAACCTGCAGCAGGCCAACAAGCGCCTTATGGTAGCAGTACCGGTGGCGCTGGGCTTAATCTTTATACTGCTGTTCTTTACGTTTAAATCCATTAAACAATCAGTGCTTATTTTCACTGCAATACCACTTTCGGCTATTGGCGGGGTATTTGCCCTGTGGATGCGCGGCATGCCATTTAGCATCTCGGCGGGTGTCGGGTTCATTGCACTCTTTGGTGTTGCGGTACTGAACGGTATCGTACTGATTGCTTACTTCAATGAACTGAAAAAAGAAGGCATAACCGATATTTATGAACGCATAAGGGAAGGTACTAAAGTAAGGCTAAGGCCGGTATTGCTGACTGCTTCTGTGGCGTCACTGGGCTTCTTGCCTATGGCATTAAGTGGTGGTGCAGGCGCCGAAGTGCAGAAACCCCTTGCCACCGTGGTTATTGGAGGGCTGGTAACGGCTACACTTTTAACCCTTGTGGTATTGCCTATATTGTATTATTTCTTCGAGAAGGGCTTTAAAGGAAATAGCCCTAAAGGGCCAAAACTGGCGGTAGTGCTGCTTTTATTGCTGCCGTTCGCAGGCTTCTCACAGCAGCAGCCCCTTACACTAAATGACGCCATAGCAACCGGGCTTAAAAACAACGGGGCTGTACAGGCTTCCGGCCTTGACGTTACGCGCCAGCAGCAATTGCGCGGTACCGCCTTTGATGCCCCCAAGACGGAAATCAACGGTATGTTTGGGCAGATCAACAGCCGTGCACAGGACAAGAACCTAAGTGTATCGCAGACGTTCAGCCCGTTCCAGTACGGTGCGCGAAGGAACCTGCTGAATGAAAACGTAAAGGCAGGCGAACTGCGCCTTGGGCAGACCAAGCAGGATATTACTTTCGAGATCAGGCAAAGCTGGAATACGATGCTGTATTATATGCAGCTCAATAAAGTATTGGGCGAGCAAAACAGCCTGATGCAGCAGTTTGTACGTGCGGCAGAACTGAAGTTCCAGACCGGGGAAACCGGTTCGCTGGAGAATGTAACGGCCAAAGCCAAACAGCTGGAACTGCAGCAACAGATAAAACAGAACGAGGCACTCATTGCCGTTGAGAAATCGAAACTGAAAACCCTTCTAAAACTTGACGGGGATTTTACCGTATCGGAAACGGAATTCAGGCCAAATGTTTTTGCAATCAGCCAGGACAGCGCGCAGGTGTCGCAAAACGCAACACTCCGCCTGGCACAGCAACAGGTTAGTGTGGCCACCGCTGAAAAGAAAGCAGAGCGCTCATTACTACTACCGGATATCTCGGCAGGCTATTTTATACAGTCGCTTACCGGAAGCCAGGAGTGGAACGGGGTAAGCAACTATTATAACAATGCGCTGCGCTTCCAGGGATTCTCGGTGGGTATCAACATACCGCTATTTTGGAACGCATCGTCAGCAAGGATAAAAGCTGCCAATACCAATATCCAAGTGCAAAAGGCCAATGCTGATTACCTGAAGGCGCAGCTTACCGGCAGCTATGAACAGCAGCTAAAACAGTTGGATACCTATACGGCGATGCTGCAATACTATACCGATACGGCGCTGCCTAATGCCAATACCATTTCGGGTAATGCGACAAAGGCCTACCAAAACGGGGACATCAGCTACGTCGAATACGTACAGGGGCTGGAAACCTCGCTTGCCATCCGCATCAATTATATCAATGCTATCAATAACTACAACCAGGCTGCCATTAACCTGCAATACCTGCTTAATCAATAATATACAGCGATGAAAAACATAAAATTTAAAACCGTACTTTATATCATATTGGGCCTTGCCGTGGTAGTCCTGATTGATTATTACCTGCTACGCAATACCAAAGAGGAAGAAGGCCATGACCATGGCACGGAGCAGGAAGCTGCCGGCGAGAAAAAAGAAGAAGGTGCTGCTGCCAAGGAAGTGGAGCTTAACGAAGCGCAATTTAAGGCTGCGGCCATTGAACTGGGAACGTTCTCGCAAAAGAACCTTAGCGAGGTTATTAATGCCAATGGCTATACCGAATTGCCCCCACAGAACCAGGCAGATGTATCGGTGTTCCTTACCGGCGTAGTTACCAAAATAAATGTCATAGAAGGCCAGCATGTTACCAAAGGCCAGGTAATTGCGTTGGTGGAAAGCCCTGAATTTGCAAAACTTCAGGAAGCTTATGCTACATCTAAAAGCAACCTTGAATTCCTGAAACTAGAATTTGAGAGGCAAAAGACACTAAGTGAGGAAAACGTAAATTCTAAAAAGGTTTTCCAGCGTACAAAGGCTGATTATGAAACCGAGAAAGCTCGTTTTGCATCATTAGGTAAGCAATTGTCATTGCTGAACCTTAACAGCAATTCGGCAACGGCCTCAATGCCGGTTATTGCACCAATTTCAGGGTATGTAACCAATGTCAATATTAAAATTGGCAGCAATGCCGAGGTTGGCAAACCGCTATTAAGCATAGTTGACAACTCCAAACTGCATGTTGACCTTTTGGTATACGAAAAAGACCTGGGTAAGGTAAAGCCGGGGCAAACCATACGCTTTGTGCTTACCAACCAGGATAATAAGGAAATTAAGGGCAAGGTATTTAATGTTAGCCAGTCTTTTGAAAATGAGACCAAATCGGTAGCCGTACATGCCGAAATTCTTAACCCCGGCCCAAGCCTGCTACCCGGTATGTATGTTAATGCATTGATTGATGTAGGCGCTAACGTTGTGCCGGCATTGCCAAATGATGCGATTGTAAAGGCGGACGGAAGGGAATACATTTTTGTGCTGGAGGAAGGTCATCAGGAAGAAAGCCATGACGGACAAAAAGGTCACAGCCATGATGACGGTGATGCCCACAAAGATGCCCATGATGAAACTGAAGGGCATTCGCATAACGATGGTGATACGCATGAAGACGAAGGCACGATGTACCACTTTAAGCGCGTGGAAGTAAAAACAGGTACTTCGCAACTGGGCTATATACAGGTAACTGTTGTAGAACCTTTACCTAAGGACGCGAAGATAGTCCTTAAAGGCGCGTATTATATACAGAGCCACCTTATCAAAAGTGCCGGTGGTGGCGGGCATGAACATTAATAACTTTTAAACCGTAGTATTATGGAAAGCAATGCTGAAAAACACAAAGAAGGCGAAAGCCATGATGACGGACACGGAGGCATTTTTGGCCCTAACACCGAACTTTATTTTGCCATTTTATCCGGTGCCCTGTTGGGCGCTGGGTATGGGCTTACATTTGTTGGAGGGCTTAGTCCCTGGATTAGCACGGGGCTCTATTTCGGGGCCTACTTTTTCGGGGGATTCTTTACAACAAAGGAAGCTGTCGAGAATGTGAGGAAAGGTACTTTTGAGATTGATTCATTGATGCTTGTTGCCGCAATTGGCGCCGGTATACTTGGCGAATGGGCGGAGGGCGCCCTGCTGCTGTTCCTGTTTAGCCTGGGGCATGCCCTGGAACATTATGCCATGGCGAGGGCGCGAAAATCTATAGAGGCACTGGCCAACCTGGCACCGCCGGTTGCACTGGTAAAGAGGGATGGGAAAGAACAGGAAATCCCTGTAGAACAGTTGGAGCTTGGCGATGTTATTATTGTGAAGCCTAACAGCAAAGTACCTGCCGATGGTGTATTGGTAAAAGGTGAAGGCAGCGTAAACCAGGCACCTATAACCGGTGAAAGCGTACCGGTAGATAAAAAGGCCGTGAGTGACCCGGACAGGGACTATGCCGCGGAAAAAAATATTCCCGCGGAAAACCGTGTATTTGCAGGGTCGATTAACGGTTACGCAGCCCTTGAGATAAAGGTAATCCGTAAGGCTGAAGATTCTACCATTGCGAGGCTGATCAAGCTTGTGAATGAAGCGGAACAGCAAAAATCACCCACACAGCTGTTTACCGACCGTTTTGAAAAAATATTTGTACCCTCGGTATTGATACTCGTTGGGCTCTTATGCCTGGCATTTTTAGTGGTTGACGAGCCGTTTAGCAAGAGTTTTTACAGGGCAATGTCGGTACTTGTGGCGGCAAGCCCCTGTGCATTGGCTATTTCTACGCCAAGCGCGGTACTTAGTGGCGTGGCCCGTGCCGCCCGTGGCGGTGTCCTTGTAAAGGGCGGAAAGCCGCTTGAAGACCTTGGCAGCCTGGAGGCAGTGGCCTTTGATAAAACGGGTACACTAACCGAAGGCAAGCCCAAGCTTACGAACGTACTGCCGCTTGAAGGTACTGATGAAAAGCAGTTTTTGCAGGAAGCCATGGCCGTAGAAAAACAAAGCGACCATCCATTGGCTAAGGCAATCGTGAACGGTATTAAAAAAAATACCCAGATCTTACTACTACAGATGCCTCAAAAGTAAAAGGTATTGTAGGTAAAGGGGTCAGTGCTGAGTACGACGGTAAACCCGTTTTGATTGGCAATAAAGTACTATTTGACGATAAGGGTGGGCTGGATAAAAGCCTTGAAGATCAGGTGGCAAAGCTCGAAGCAGAGGGCAATACCACAATGCTGGTACATTTTGACGGCAAATTCATTGGTATCTTATCGTTAATGGATGTTGCCCGGGAAGAAGCTAAGGGTGTGTTAGCTGAATTGCAGGCGCTTGGCATAAAGCAGATGATCATGCTTACGGGGGATAACCAGCAGGTAGGCGAAGCGGTAGCCAATGAAATTGGGATAACCAAGGTAATGGGCAACCTGATGCCGGAAGACAAGGTAGCCGCAGTGGAAAAACTCAATGTCGAGTATGGAAAAGTAGCGATGGTGGGTGATGGTGTAAATGATGCACCGGCTATGGCAAAAAGCACCGTAGGGATTGCGATGGGGGCTGCAGGAAGTGATGTAGCATTGGAAACTGCTGATATTGCCCTGATGGGTGATAAACTTGAAGGGCTCCCTTTTGCCATCGGGCTGAGCCGCAGGGCACGAAGTATTATCAAACAAAATTTATGGATCAGCCTTGGTGTTGTCGCAGTACTTATCCCGCTTACAATTGCGGGTGTAGCCTCTATAGGACCTGCAGTAATAGCACATGAAGGTTCGACATTACTGGTAGTGTTTAATGCTTTAAGGTTGCTGGTATACAAAAATAAGTAGCCATTTTGGCTTTGCTTGTAGTGTGTTTTCTCTATTTTCTTTTAGGTTGCAGAACTCGGGATAATATATATTATCCCGCAGTTTCTGCTTTTTAAACAACCAAGTATATAAACCAATTAAATGCGTGATGTCCGGTAAGAAACGAAAAGGGAAAAAAAGAAATGTTGCCGGTTATTTTAATAATTCACGTTATAAAATACAGGCGGCAGAATATAAAAAAGCCAGCGACCAATTGGTTATTCTACTATTGGTAGTTATTTTTATATTGATAGTAGTATACTTATTATTCTGGTAATCAAAAGCATATTAAATAAGATTAGAATGGTGCCTTATAAAAAAAGCAAAAACATAAAACCTCTAGCCAAGAATACAAAGCAAGCGGCAAAATCTTTTTGGAATACCTCAAGGTTTTTACGTAGGGTAAAGCTTATTTTATTATGGATTGCTATATTATTTGTGATTGTGATATTGGCATTGCAGGTCATGATATCATTTGCCCATCTCAAATCACACACACATTAGATCTACATTTAGGATGCCACTAATCCTCATGGCTTGTACTTTTAGAGGAAATTTTAGATATAAGGTCTCGATACCACTTGTATCGGTTAATGCCCAACAATATAAAAATCAGTAGTGCTGCAATACAGGCCAATAAAAACATATTGAGTGCTACAGCGGCACCGACTGCTGCCGTGGCCCAAAGCCCAGCAGCCGTGGTCAGGCCTTTTGGGGAACTTTCAGAATCTTTAAAAATGAGGCCGGCACCGATAAACCCTAATCCGGTTGCGATTGCAGACAACATACGTGCAATGGCGGATTTGTCTTCTGTCAGGTGGGCGGCTATTGCCACAAATAAGCATGCAGCAAGGCTAATACCACCAAACGTCCTGACCCCAATATTGCGCTGTTCACGCTCCCTGTCCAATCCGACCAGGCATCCTAACACCATGGCCAGGAGAAGTTTTCCCGCAATAATTAGTTCAGCCTCGATATCCATAAAACTTCCTCTTTTGGACTACCTTTGGGCGTACGTATCTGATTGCTTAAAGTTAGAAATTTTATTAATACCCGCCATATCCGAAATGTTGGTTTCAATCGTCTGGCATATTTTAGTCATGGGCGTATCGGCGGGAAGGTTCTCAAATGGATCCTGCATTATTATTGCTGTTTTTTCGATAGCAATAAATATAGAAGGTATGAGTATGGTGATGAGTATTTCAACAGATAGTTGTTCGTCATCAAGGCCGAACGGCAGTATTGCGGCAAATATGTAAATCAACGTGTGCAGCAATACGCTATACGACCTTGGGAAAATAGTATTTTTAATGCGTTCGCATTTCCCCATACTGTCACATAGCCTTGCCGTTACCTCGTTTAATTGCAATTGGGCAAAATCGGAAATTTCATTGTTTTTGAGGGTATTTTTTATCTGGTCAGAATGCCCGTCTAATAAAGCATTTGGAATATTCGTAGCCCGGACACCATGTTCTTTAATATAATTCTCGACAATACTACTGAAAGGAAGTTTTCTTAAGGATTCTGATAGCGCATATACCCAAATAATCTGCCTGTAAGCCAATTTTTCAGCCTGTTCTTTATTAAAAAACTGTAGTGAAAGGCGGGTAATCGTCCTTGAATCATTCACTATTGCACCCCATATAATCCTGGCTTCCCACCATCTTTCATAAGACTGGGAAGTCCGGAATGCCAGAAGCAGTGATATTGCGGTACCGAGGAGCGCCGGAATACTTATTGGGATATTAATATTACGGATTACAGGAAGTTGGTCTATGAAACCAAATGCAACAGCAAAGACTGTCACGCCCAGGATCTGGTATTTGATCTGGTTAAGAAAATACGATATTGATATTTTTTTATTCAGCAGCATAATATGTAAATTAAGACTCGATATTTTTAAAAATACTTTTGTTTACAGTGGTTTGTGAGGAACTATTCTTTTAGATGTTTGATATTAAGATAATATAATACGTTAATTTAAACTTCTGAAACGATATAACCAACACCCCTTACAGTGCGTATACGGTTATCTGTAACCGGGATGTGCAGCTTTTTACGTATACCATTTATGAAAACGTCAACAATCCCTGCGTCATATTCATATTCCGTTCCCCATATTTCGCTTATTATATCGTGTCGTTTGCACACACGCCCTTTATGTTTGACAAGATAGGCCAGTAACAGGAACTCTTTACGTGTCAGATGGATTTCCTTGTCGCCCTTAAATACCTGAAAGGTACTTAAGATTACTCTGATATCGGTTAAAATATATTCTAATCTTTTTTGGTCACTTTTTTCGAATATTGATATGCGGTAAGACAGGTCGTCACGGTTCAGAGGTAGTTTAATATAGTCATTAGCTCCAAACTTCAACCCGATTATGGTTTCATGCAGAAATTCATTTGATGTCATGAACAGTATTGGGGTATGAGGGTCCGAATCTCTTACTGCTTTACAAATTTCCAGTCCCGATAGCTCCGGTAATTCCCAATTCAGCAATATGAGTTCATAATTTCGGGTAGTAGCACGTAACAGGCATTCAGGTCCATTTTCAGCAGTATTAACTTCGTGACCATCCATTTCCAATACAGAACGGCAAAAGGCCAAATTTTTACGATTGCCATCGGCAATTAAAATATTCATAATAGTATAGTTAGTAATGTATACACAAAATATATTTCAGCAATCATTTTTTACATAGTGCATACACCAATATGCAACATCACAATGCGTTACGCTAATGACATCTGAAATGAAGTAATGCAAAATGTATAAAAACGATTGGATACCGATAATTTCTTACGGTAATAAATCCTAATTGGACAGGATATAACTAACTATTGAGGGGGTTGCCAAATACACTTTTCATATTTGGAAATAAAAAAGTCATACACCGCAATGTATTTTATATTTCGGGTCGGTGGGAAGAATTGTAAGGGAGATTCATTTAAAATTATGGCCAATACAGCCATATTCACTGTATTGGAATGAGTGCAGCAGCAGGGATCTTTTTCACGGGATTGCCTTTCATTTCCTTTTTTGTGAATACAATCCGAAACAGTGTGTCCATTAAGAGAATTTACAAAATCCGAAAAGGCAAACGGTAATATTACACGGATTGCCAGGAAGACAGCAAGAATGGATAATTTGTAATTCATCCTCGTAAATATAAGGAGAAAAATGCTGACTATACTGGAGTTTAACAGGGAAAAATATTGAAATATTATACAAAAAAGCCCACTATTATGAAATAGCAGGCCTGGCATTTGAGTTCTATTTATTGTGTTGATGTCCGCGCTCTTTGTGGTGCTCGTTTTCAGAATGATGCTCCGGATGATTCTCACCAGTATACCCTTCATGATGTTCAGGATGGTTGTGATGTTCTTTGTGATCGTGATGTTCTTTGTGGCCATGGCCATGCCCTTTGTCTGTAGTCATAGTATTTTATTTTATTTAGTTTCAAAGGATACCAATAGATATCTAATGCTAAGTTACGGCTTGGGGTAATCAATTTTCTTAGGATAACCTATGGATTATCTTAATAACAAATAATTAGCAAATCACACTGTATGATGTTGGTAATTTGAAATTACATATAATGAAAATCTTGTCTGCTTGGGAGTATGTTTTAAACAATGACTTGGGACTTAGCTGCTTGAAATTAATCATAACTTAAGCAAAGCTTAAGTTAGTCGAAGCATCGCTGTTTTATATTAGCAAGTTCAACAAAATTTCAATCTTAACTGAGCTCGATTACTGCAATATGAAGGCAACTTTTATTTTTTTATTTTTTCTTATTTGTTTCAATGCGAGAGGGCAGGACACCGGTCACTCTCATGAAGCGCCACAAAAGGGAATTATACAGGAGGCAGGCAGTTATCATATCGAAATGTTCAAGGAAGGTGGCGAATTGTTTTTCAAACTAGTGGAAGCAGCTAATAACCCATTGCTTAAAATTGATTCGGGAGAGATAGAATTTGAATTCGGAGATAATAAAAAAATAAAGCTACCCTTAACAGAAGGCCACGGGGGCGCATTTGGGACAGAATATCCCAAAGAACCTGAATTTAGTTACTGTACCGTGACCTTAAAAGTTGGCAGCAATGTAATAACTACCCGATATAAGAGGCCTAAGAGATTCGTACAGAAGAAACGTGCACATGGGCATTAAAATCTCATTGATTATTTTACTTACCCTACTTTTAAAGAATTGTAGACAAAATCATTATTTATGATGTCATAGAAAAGCCATAGGTTTGAAGAGAGGATTACACACCAACTATTATATAAAAATTGTGATTAATATGCATTACTCATTTTTGTTGGTGTGTAATATCTTAAAATATAATTACCAGATTTTTATAAGTCTAGCTAAGCTCTCTTTACTTGGAAGTACTGTCATATACTTGCTAGCAAAGATTTGTTGATTGTTTTCCGGTAGCGTATATTCCACAACTGCTTCACTTTTATTTTGACAGAGGATTATCCCTATAGTCTTAGCCTCGCTTTCCAACTTGACTTTTCTGTCGTAATAATTGACATACATCTGCATTTGGCCTATGTCCTGATGCTTTAACTCGCCAATTTTCAAATCAATCAGGACAAAGCATCGTAAAAGACGATTATAAAACACCAGATCAACCCTAAAGTGTTTATCATCAAAACTGATCCGTTCCTGCCTTGCCACAAATGTGAAACCAGTACCTAACTCCAGTATAAACGATTCCAGTTTTTCGATCAATTTTTCTTCAAGTTCATTTTCAGAATAGGAAGCCTTTTCTGGCAGACCAATAAATTCCAGGATGTAAGGATCTTTAATGGCGTCCTGCGGTTTTTCAAATAATTGTCCCTCTTTTGCTAGCCTTCGAACCTGTAACTCGTCTTTTGAGCATGAGAGCCTGGTAAACAATGCAGCATCGTATTGCCGGTTCAATTCCCTTAAGCTCCAGTTGTTTTTTAAGGACTCGATTTCGTAAAACTTTCGTTCATAAATATCATCGATCCGCATCAGCTTTAAATAATGTGACCAGCTTAATTGAAAGTTATTGTCCATTATATCAGTGTTTTCGAATTCCGCAGACAGTGTCTGCGGAATTGAGTACACCAGATAAAACTGCCTCATTTGCTCCAGGTTGCGTTGTGAAAAGCCTTTCCCGAAATTGAACGTCAGCTTTTTAGACAGTTCGGTAATCAACTGTTTACCGTAAGCAGCACGTTCCTTGCCATTTTGTTCCTCTTCAATAATCATCCTGCCTATTTCGAAATAGGTCACTACCATTGTGTGGTTAACCGTCTGAAGTACTTTTTTGCGGGCATCAAGCAACAGGTTTGATACACGCTGTGCTAAATTGTCTGTATCTATAACTCCCATATCATTACAGTTAAGGTTATACAGCCTCAGCCAACTTTTGTTTTAATCGTCCCATATCCTCACTGAGCTTGTTTTCGATTACTTTAGCATAGATCTGGGTGGTGCGGATTGTGGTATGGCCCAGCATTTTGGATACACTTTCAATGGGTACACCATTACTCAGTGTGATGGTAGTAGCAAAAGTATGGCGGGCAATATGGAAGGTTAATCGCTTTGTTATACCACAGATATCGGCAATTTCTTTTAGGTATCCATTCATCCTCTGATTAGAAATGACAGGGAAGACGGTTCCTTTTTCTACCGCTATTGGATGGACACGGTAAAGATCAATCAGTTCATACGCTGCCGGTAAGAGTGGCACATTCACTGATGTATTTGTTTTTGTCCTGCTGGTTTTCAACCATGCTTCGCCATCAATCCCGGTTACGACATTGTCAGGTTGCAGCTCTGCTAAGTCAATATAGGAAAGCCCGGTATAACAACTAAAAAGAAACATATCCCTGACATTCCTTAAACGCTCTATTTTAAACTCTTTTTTTGAAATATGCTCCAGTTCTTTAGGGGTAAGGGCCTGGCGCTCGACTTTATCAAAATGTTTTTTGAAGCTTGCAAATGGGTCTTTGGAAAGCCACTCCAGGGTAATTGCCATATTAACCATTTTCCTGAACCTCTCAATATGCTTCATAATGCCATTATTGCTTAAAGGCCTTTGATGATCCTTGGGTTCATGGGTAATTAAGAAACTTTCAAAGTCTATCAGGAACTTGTAGTTTAACTCGCAGAGCAGTATATCATTCCTGTAATATTTCTCTTTTAGAAATTTAGAAAGGTAGCTTTGGGTGGTACCGTAGTTCTTCATCGTCCCGGGCGCCAGCCTATGTATAGCTACCTCATTATGGTAATCCATCAGGTACTGTAAGGTGATGGTTTCATTCTCTTCACCCGTAAAAAGGCGTTTTACGGCATCTACAGTGATTGTTTTGCGTTGCTGGACTAAGTTGTGGTAACCATCCGCAATCATTGAGCGTACGCGCTCTAAATCGTTATTGAGTTTTACAATCTCATCACGTTTGCCTTTCGCGCGGCCTTTAATATCGTCCCATGACTTTGGGTCGATTTTTCTTTTTAACGATATTTCTGTCCTGCGCCCGTTCACAGTTACCCTCGCATAGATGCTGGCATCTGTATTTCTTGTTTTTCCCGGTACCCTTATAATAAACTGGATGCCGAATGTGCTCGTGCTTTTCATACTAAATGTTTTAAAAAATTAGACATTAAGTACCGCAAGAATTCAGCTGGTCATTAAAAGGTGGCACAATCAGGCACAGTTTGGCTATAAATGTTAAAAAATCGCTGTAATTTGCTGTATTACAGATTTTTAAACCCAATTTTGTGAGTACTTTTTTGAAAATCAAAAAGTACTCACCGAATAACTCACATTTATATTGATTTAATATGGTTTATTTTGGTATCTGACACAAAATAAAAAAGCCGTAAATACTTGATATTTACGGATTTTAGTACATTTTAGTTTCTGTACTGGTCGGGGTGGCAGGATTCGAACCTGCGACCTCCTGGTCCCAAACCAGGCGCGATGACCGGGCTACGCTACACCCCGATTGCATTTCCTAAAGCCCTCGTGCTGTCGGAAAGCGGTTGCAAATATAAGGCTTAAATTTAATTATGCAACACTATAATGCAAATTTATTTTCTGATAGCTAAAACTGATATTTAGCATTAGATTTTATTGCTTTATTGCGTTACATTTGTGTTCACTATTAACATAGGAGCATAAAGATTATGTCTGAAAATATTGAAAAAATAAAATGCCTTATTATAGGCTCGGGCCCTGCGGGTTACACTGCGGCCATATACGCAGCTAGAGCTGATATGAACCCCGTTATGTACACCGGTATGGAACCTGGTGGCCAGCTTACAACGACTACAGAAGTAGATAATTTTCCGGGTTACCCCGAAGGTATAGATGGGCCTACAATGATGGTACAGCTGCAACAACAGGCAGAGCGCTTTGGTACGCAGGTTCGTATAGGTATGGTTACGGCTGTGGAATTTAACAAAGAAGAAGGCGGATGGCATAAGGTAACGGTAGATAACAGCAAGGAAATCCTGGCTCATACCGTTATAATCAGTACAGGTGCTACTGCTAAATATCTCGGCTTGCCGAGTGAGCAACGCCTGCGTGGAGGAGGTGTATCGGCTTGTGCCGTATGCGATGGTTTCTTTTACCGCGGGCAGGATGTAGCTATAGTGGGCGCGGGAGATACCGCTGCCGAGGAGGCTACATACCTGGCTAATATTTGTAAAAATGTAACCATGCTGGTACGTAAAGATGCTATGCGCGCCAGTAAAGCCATGCAGCACAGGGTGAACAACACACCAAACATTACGGTGCTTTATAATAGTGAAGTAGATGAAGTACTGGGTGATAATGTGGTAGAAGGTTTACGCGTTGTAAATAATGTAACAGGTGAAAAGCATGACATAGCCATAACAGGTCTTTTCATAGCTATAGGGCATAAGCCTAATACAGATATATTTGCAGGACAGTTAAGTATGGATGAAACCGGTTACCTTATTACAGAACCGGGAAGCACCCGTACAAATGTTCCCGGGGTGTTTGCCGCCGGAGACGTTCAGGATAATGTTTACCGCCAGGCCATTACAGCAGCCGGTACAGGTTGTATGGCAGCGCTGGATGCGGAACGTTACTTAGCCGCTATAGAACATTAAGCGTAATACATATAAAACAACACAAAAACGGCGACCTTTTGGTCGCTGTTTTTTTATTTGGTTACATATATCCAGTCGGTAATAGGCTCGGGGTAATCAGGGTCGTTAAGTTCCAGTACAAAATAATAGGTACTGTTTGGTACAGTAGTATCTTCATTACCCACTTTTTGTTCTGTGGCTATACCGTTCCAGTCGGCACTACTATGATCTCCTGTCCATACAAGATTACCCCAGCGGTTGTATATCTTTAGCTTAAAGTTAAAGAAAATGTTGCGTAAGCCATCAATAACAAAGGTGTCGTTATACCCATCGTTGTTTGGAGTAATGTAATTGTAGGTAATAGGTTTGCATTTCTTAGTGCGCAGCAGGAACGATGCAGTGGCAAAACACGTTCCGTTATCCAGCCTTACATAAATTCGTTGCGGATTTTGTTGTGTCCTGAAATCGGCCGTATTGTAAATACGGTCAAGATCCTGGTCTGCATTTTGTTGCAAGGTATAAAATGTTACGGTTTCATTAGGGTAATTTTTTAACGAAGTTGCATAGGCGGAGAAATCAAATCCGGCAAGTCCAAAGCCTTGGTCACAATTTGTTATGTCGTCCGGTTGTTGCAGTACAGGCGATAAAACCAATTCTGCAGGCATTGTAAAACTGTTATTGGTTTCATCGGTTTCAATAACAATGCCTGTACCCGTGCCATCTCCACGGTCGTCTGCTACAAATTGTAAATCAAAGTTTAGTGGTGTCCCTACGGGTATTGTAATGGTAATATATCCCTGTTCTATACCCCCTATAGCTATGTCTTCAATGGTTTCGGTATAGTCTATAAACTGACCGTTTGCGTATATGCTTACAGGTGTGCCTGCCGGAAGCACATCGGTACCTAAAAGATTTTTTACAGTATAATGTACGTGTAACACCCGCGAGTTACATTGTTTGTATATGTCGTCTATGGTAACGGTAGCATCCGGGAAATAGCAGTCTTTTATTTTCAGGGTAAATTGTTTAATATCATAGCATCCGTGCGCGTCTTGCAGGCGTACGTAAACAATAGCATCGGGTGCGGCGTTATAGGTCGTTAAATTAGTTATAGGAGATTGTGCCGATTGCGCATTTACAAGCGAACTGTAGAAAGGGACGTTATCTGTGGGTAGGTTTCTTAACGATGATTCGTAGGCTGAAAAGTCAAAACTCCCTCTACCGGAGTGGTTAAAGGTTTCACAACCATACACATCAGTCGGTTGTGTCAATACAGGCGAAATCCAAAAAGTAATATTTACGGTATTGCTAAGGTTATTCAGCTCGTTTGTCTCGGTAATAGTGCCTGCTCCATTGCCCGTGTCGTCTGCTGCAAGTGTCACGCTTACAGGAGAACCAAATGATTCGGGTACGGTAATAGTATATTGCTTTGTTTCAGAACCGTTTACAGGTAGTGTGGCAATAGTTCGCGTAATGCCAAAGGAAATGCCATTTATATAAAACGCCACAGGCGTGTTGGCTGGTAAAACGTCAAAACTGTCGGGGTTGCTTACCGTGTAATCAATAACCAGTTGGCGCGAATCACACTGTTGGGTTATGGTATTTATGGTAACCACAGCATCCGGGAAAAGACAGTCTTTAGAAATCAACCTGAATTCCCCCGTAACAAAACAGCCGTTAATGTCCTGCAAACGCACATATATGGTTTGCGGATTAGTTCCGTTAGAAGTATAACTCCCTGGGTTTGTTATGGCAGCTGTACCGGCTTGCACATCGGCCAGTGTTTCGTGGAAGGTAACAACATCAGTGGCTTCTTCTTTTAACGAGGTAATATAGGCTGAGAAGTCAAAAAGACCGCGGTTACTGTTGTTAAAGGTTTCACATACTGTAAGATCAGGGATAGTTGATGGTAGTATAGGCGGTGTCCATATGCTTACCGGAAGTGCAAAGCTGTTGTTTACCTCATTAATTTCCTGGACTGTGTTACCGTAGTCTGCACGAATAAAAATATTAAACGATAATCCCGCACCTTGTGGGGCGGTAATGGTAACCGTATGTGTTTCGGTGCCGTTAACAGGTAGTTCTGCGGTTGTAGGTACAGTGGCAACCAGTGTATTGTTTACAAATATGGCTACAGGTGTACCTAAAGGAAGCACATCCTGGCTGTTAGGGTTGCCTATGGTAAAGGTAACATCCATTGTTCGGCTATTGCAAGCCTGGCTAATGGTAGCGTTAAGAATAACCGCATCGGGGTAAAGGCAATCATCCAACCTTAGGGTGAGCGTGCCATAGTTTACGCATCCGTGTTCGTCTTCAATCCTTACATATAGTGTACCAGGCCCAGAAGTATATGCCGCTATGTTTGTTATAGCGTTTTGCGGAGTTTGTGCATCTTGCTGTGTAAGGTAAAATGTTATGATATCCGATGGGGCTGTACGTACAGTCGTGGCATAATTATCAAGATTAAAGGACCCTGTATTTGCACTGGGAGCGGTTTCGCAGGCCGTAAGGCTACTGGAAGGTAGCGGAGGCAATAACCACAACGATTCATTAAGTGTGTAGCTGTTGTTTGTTTCGTCTGTCTCGGTTATGGCAAAGTTATAATCCGCAATTAATAATATTTGGAAATCCTCCGGATATCCTGCCGGAATGGTAAGGTTAAGCACTCCGGTTTCGCTACCTCCTATGGGTATGGCTGTGTTGGTTGCAAATGTGGTAATAAGATCGCCGTTTACATATACTCCTACCTGTGTGCCTGCGGGAAGCACATCAGTACTGTTCTCATTTTTAACGGTGTAGTTAAGTTGCAGCGTGCGCGAATTACACGTGTGTACCACATTGTTAACTGCTACAGTAGCATCGGGTAACTGGCTGTTCAGTTTGGTTACTATAGCATTTATAATCACAAAATCCCTTCCCGAGGTAAGTTGTATTTGTGCGTTTTGATCGCCTATGTTTATATAGTTTTGTATGTTATACACATCCAAATCCATATTATAAAGTGTACTACTGTTAGTAATAGAGTTAGTACCGTTAAACGCATTTGTTGTAGGGTTCAGAGGCGGGTTGGATAATATGTTGCCGTTAATACGCAGCGTTTCGTTAATGGCTAAAGACGAATCGCCTTCCCATGCCAGGAAGCCTATTTTTGCTCCGTTGTTATCTATTACATTAAGGCTTGGAAGGTTGATGGTTACCTCATTTGGTACGTAAGACATGCCATCGTACAGGTTAAGCTGGTTAAGCGGTAACGATGGGTTACTGTATACCACTATAATAGCCCATCCGCCAAAGTTAGTGGCATTGCCGCAGTAGGTGTCTAGTGCCACAACTTCGGTAAGGTCAAAGTCGGATACGGTGTATGTACCGTTCCCTGTAGAAGATACAATAGAAGTAACATCTGCCCATGCGCTAAAGTACATTCGCGTAGTATTGTCTATGTTAATGGCGTTTAGGGGCATCACCCGCTGGGCCTGTATATCTTGTCCGTTTAGTTTTATGTCAGTATCTCCTGATCCTGAACCCGCCCAGTACAGGTATGCTTTTAATACGGTGTCTGAAGCGCCCAGGTTCATCGTGGCCGACGAGCTGGTAAGTATATCGCAATTTCCTGAGGTGTTATTTTCAGCAGGGTTAAGTGTATTCCCCACAAAGGTAAAGTCATAACGGCCGTTAAACTGCTCAAACAAACTTACATCCTGCCCGTACACAGGGCATATAATAAGTAGTAATATAAGTAAGGGTAGTAGTTTCTTCACAAGCGGGATATTTTTTCCTAAAATTATGAAAAATATGCTAAGTACCTAATGATTAGCTAAATTCTGTGCAGTGCGTTATGTAAGGAATATTTAATACTTTTACCAAAATACATTTTACACTACAGCACTGCCTTATATGTACCGCATACAACCTTATACGCCGCATTATTTTGAGGAATGGAATGCCTTTGTTGCAGCCTCTAAAACCGGTACATTTTTGTTTCATCGTGATTTTATGGAGTATCATGCAGACAGCTTTACTGATTACT
>JAAXJD010000118.1:0-2493 GCA_012270005.1 Flavobacterium sp.
TAAAAAATGTATTTTTACTAGTATTAATCCTGTATCGTTATTTTAGGACTAGTCAGAACCTGTTAGATAAACAATAGTATTGCTTTTTTACTAAAGCATGAATACTATCCTTACTTAGGTATTGTCATACGACCAAGTTTATCCTTATCTTTTTTAGATGCGTAAATAATGTAGTTACTGTCGTCTGACCTGTAAACTACACCAGGGCGAAGTATGAGTTCATCTTTAATTACCTCATCCGGGTCTTTACGTGTAATATTACCTTTTTTATCAAAAACAAAAAGCGATGGTACAAGCTTGTTTGTACTTCCCATACCTTTTATCTTTTCTATATCTGTAACACCTTTGTTCTTAATATTGTCATTAATAAGTACCGAAAGCACCCCGTTTCTATAAATAGGCACTGCACCTATAAACTCTGCCCCACTGCTATTCATCTGAGCAAACGGCACAGAAATAACACCACCCACAGAAAAGCTGTTGCCGTATACTCCAAAGCCTAATCCTGCACTAAAAGTGGTTACGGCTGCAGCCTGCAATTTAGGAATTACGTTACTCCATTCGTGTGTACCATCTGCGGCTAATGAAGTTACTATTATTTCGTTTTTATTATATATGGTAGTTGTAGCACCCACACCTACACCACCAAAGCCTATACCGGTGGTACCTCCGGCCTGCACGGTTTGATACTCAGAAAGCATTATTACGCCTCCGTCTTCCCTGCCTATAATGCTGGTTATATTGTAAAGCGGCGGTACCTCTTTACCTTTTTTTGCCCTGCGTTCACCTATAAGCTTAACTTTAGTAGCCATGTCAAAATCGTTAAACTTAACCAGTTCAGGCTGGTTAGTGGTAAGGTTAAGGTTGGCAGCATACACGCCTTTAAGCTCTGCATTTACCCTTCCGCTGTCTGTAACTCCCGAATAAAAGCCCATAAGGTGCAGTATATTACCCGATGGTACAATTTGGCAGTTTATAAGGCTTTTATCTGTAACCCCTACATTAATAACTTCTTTTTTATAGGAATTGGCGCTTTTGTAAGCGTGCACCTCAAAGCGCTCTACACGCTCTTTTTTCTTCTTATCCCTCCAGCCTTCGTTTATTACAAGGAACACATCGTCGTTTAGTGCTACGTCAAAGTCGGCTATGTAGAACTCGTAGTCTTTATGATCATCATCATACACTACTTTTTCTACCGTATTAAAAATTGTAGCAAGGTTATCATCAAAAAGCTTAACCTCATATTTTACAGCATCCTCTTTTTTAAGTTTCACCGCATGCATAACCAGTAATCCTGATTTGTCCTGGGTAGTACGGAAGTAAAAGTTACCGCGTTCGCTCTTTTTCTCTACAGGAACCTTAAATAAAATCACACCATCTTTACTAAGATTACCATCCTCGCCAAGCGGTGTACCTACAAGGTTATACACCTTTTCTTTTTTATTGTAAACACTGCCTATGGCATAAAGTTTACCATTAAAAAGGTATACATCTTCAAACTCTACTTCCCTGTCATTAAGATCCGGCAATACAATTTGTTTGCAGGCGAGCAGTTTCATAGAACCGCTTTCAAAAATCTTTAGGAAATAATCGTCTTTCCTTACTCCTATACCATAAATTTTCCCGTTAGCTTCGCCTATAAAGTGTACAAGCTTTTGCTTATCTTCAGGGAGCTCTTCACCGTAAGAAATATTAAGGTTTTCTAATTTGTATTGCGCTTGTAGTGTAGCACAACCCATAAACAGCAATGCTGCTGCCAATAAAATTTTTTTCACTTGGTTGACTTGTTAAAATTCGCTACGATATTACAAAAAATTTTATAACACCAGTCTGATACACATAAAAAAAGACGGCAATGCCGTCTTTTAATCGTTATAGTATTACTGCTTGTTAATTACCTTTTCCTGATGGCTAATACTCTCCTGGTGAATGGCTTTAAAAATATCTATGATAAATTCTTCGTTAAGGCCTTTTTCCCTGCCTTGCGTAGTCATTTTCTCCAGGATTTCGCTCCAGCGTTTGTTTTGCAACACCGCTACATTAAACTCCTTTTTAAGTGCGCCTATTTGTTCCGATACTTTCATCCTTTTACCCAGCAGCTCTATCAGTTTGTTGTCGTATTCATCTATATTAATACGCAGTCCCGCCATTTTGCTGTCGTAGTCGGCATTAGCCTCGGTTTCTTTACGCACGCGCAGGTCTTCAAAAATCTGCTTCAGTTTTGTAGGGGTTACCTGTTGGGCGGCATCGCTCCATGCGTTATCTGGGTCGGTATGCGTTTCTATGATAAGACCATCGTAATTCAGGTCAAGTGCCTGCTGGCTTACCTCCTGAATCATATCCCTGCGGCCGGTAATGTGGCTCGGGTCGCAAATTAGTGGAAGGTCAGGGAACTTATTTTGAAGCTCAATAGAAAGCTGCAATTAGGGTATGTTTCTGTAATTGGTTTTTTAGTTATTAGCTCATATCCCCAATTTTGTTTATTATGAGATA
>JAAXJD010000118.1:2503-17018 GCA_012270005.1 Flavobacterium sp.
CAGCTTTGCAAGTTGAAGAAACTTCCAGCCCGGCCTCGCCCCCTCAGTAGCCACACGCAGGCCGGTTTCGGCTTTGGCTCTGTGCAACCATTTTATACCGATGGCTCCCAAACCTTCAAACCCACCCGGACGGGTACGCGGTTTCCAGATACCGGCACGGTATACACTTACATCACTATCTTTAAGCTCGTGAGCTATTTTTAAAACCTGTTCTTCGGTCTCTGCACTGCACGGACCCGCTATAACCAGCGGGTGTGTTAGTTTAAAATCATCTAACCAGGTGCGTAGGGCGGTGCTATTTTCCATATTTCTTTATATTATATTTTAAATTGTGTGCTTTATTATTTACCAAGGACATCGTCCCGGGTCATTATGTTCGACCCTATAAGGGTCGGGTAAGTGGCATTATCGTACAGAACTACAAACAACAAACTATGAACTACAAACATTACTTAATCCCGTTCAGTATATCTTTTATCCTGTTTGTATCTTCCATTTCCTGATAAATACCTTCAAAATCTTCCTGCTCTAACAGTTGCTGAAATTTTTGCAGGTTGGCTATATATAGTCGAAGTGCTTCGGCAACATTACCTTTATTCTCTTTAAAAATACTCGCCCATGTAGTAGGCGAACTCTTGGCAAGCCTCACCGTGCTGGCAAAACCGCTGCCAGCCATATCAAAAATATCGGTTTCATCTTTTTCCTTTTCAATAACCGTTTTACCCAGCATAAACGAACTGATGTGCGACAGGTGCGATACGTATGCTATGTGCGTATCATGCGATACAGGATCCATATACCGGATGCGCATCCCCAATGTTTTGAACAGTTCCAACGCTTTTTCCTGTAGCTTAAACGCTGTTTTTTCTACTTCGCAGATGATGTTTGTTTTACCGTTAAACAACCCGTGTATCGCCGCCGAAGGGCCACTAAACTCGGTACCCGCTATAGGGTGGGTAGCTATAAAGTTACGCCTTTTAGGGTGATGTTCTACCGCCTTGCAAATAGCTGCCTTGGTACTCCCGGCATCAAACACTATGGCTTCTTCCTTAATATTATCCAATATTTCCGGCAACATTATGGCTATGTGATTAACCGGAACGGTTACAATTACCCAATCGGCATCCTTAACCGCATGTGCCAACCGTGTTTCGGGTGTTTCGGCGTGTCCCACCGATTGATGGTGGTGCAGGCAAACTCCATGATGGATAAACCCCACCAGTAACGCCTCCTCCACGTGTTTATCAACGGCATCTACCCCAAAAATCTTCGCCTCCGGAAAGGCTGTTTTTATATCAAGCGCCAGGGAGCCACCTATGAGCCCCAGGCCTATTATGGTTACTTTCATCTTCTTAGTTGTTGGTTGTCGGTTGCTGGTTGTTGGTCCACTCAACGTTCAACTTTATGACTTTATAAACTTTCGACTTTATTAAATCTACTGATTGCTTCGCTTATCGTTGTTTCTGTTGCGCAAAGCGAGAAGCGTACATATCCTTCTCCTGCACTGCCAAACACCGTACCCGGTGTTAGGAAAATATGCTTATCATACAAAATACTGTCTACATACGGTTCGGCTTTTTCTGTACCCGCCGGCAACTTTGCCCAAACGAATAAACCTGCCGTATCGCGGTTATAAGTGCACCCCAGTTTATCGGCCAGGGTAAAGATAAGCTCACGCCTTTTGCTGTACGTTGCGTTTAGGTTACTAAACCACTCGTCGGTACTGTTCAGTGCGGCTATAGCTCCTTTTTGTATGCCGTAAAACATACCGCTATCCATATTACTTTTCACCTTCAGTACAGCATCAATCAACTCCGCATTGCCCGAAACCATACCCACGCGCCAGCCCGCCATATTAAACGTTTTGCTGAGCGAATTTAGTTCCAATGCCACCTCCTTGACGCCTTCTGCCTGGAAAACAGAAAGCTGATCGGTATTCAATACAAAACTATAAGGGTTATCGTTTACTAAAAGTATGCTATGCTTTTTGGCAAAATCAACCAACTTTTGCAGCATGGCCTTACTCCCTTTAGCCCCCGTAGGCATGTGCGGATAGTTAACCCACATTATTTTTACACCTGTCAGGTCCTGCTCTTCCAATCCCTCAAAATCAGGTTCCCAATTATTGGCTTCACTTAGGTTATAGTAAATCGGCTCTCCCCCTACCAGCTTTGTTGCCGATGTATATGTAGGATAGCCGGGGTTAGGAATCAGCACTTTATCACCCTCATTAAGAAATGCCATACTGATATGCATTATTCCTTCCTTACTACACATAAGCGGCAGGATTTCATTATTCGGGTTAAGGCTTACACCAAAATGCTTCGCATAAAAAGAAGCTATCGCTTCGCGCAGTTCAGGCAGGCCCTGATAACTTTGGTACTCATGAGCTTTGGCATCGTTAAACGAACCCGAAATAGCGGTAAGCACGGCCGGGCTGGGGGGCAGGTCAGGGCTACCTATCCCCATATTGATTACCTTTTTACCTTCTGCTATCATTTGGCGTACTTCCCGTAGCTTTCCGCTAAAGTAGTACTCCTTCACCTCATTTAGCCTTTTGGCTGCTGTTATCATAACTTTCCGTTTTTATATTCGCCCAGGACTTTAAACTGGGTGGTCATCAGTTCTAAAATTGATTTGGCCTTTTGGTAATGCTTGTATTTTTCAAACACCACATCTACAAAAAAGGAGTATTTAAAAGGTGTTTCGGCTATTGGCATGCTTTGTATTTTACTCAGGTTCAGCTTGCAGTTGTTCATTACATTTAATATGGTAGCCAGGCTGCCGGGCGTATCCTCAAGCGTAAACTTTACCGATGCCTTATTTATCTGATCCGGAGGCAATACGCTGTTTTGGGTTTTTACAATCACAAAGCGCGTTTGGTTATTTTGTATGTTATGGATGCTGTTTGCCAATACATTTAACCCAAACATTTCTGCCGCTATGGGGCTACCTATCGCCGCAATGCCTTTTAAACCCTGTTCTGAAATATAGCGGGCACTTTCGGCGGTATCTGCGCTTTCTACCAACTTTATATGTGGGTATTTTGCTAAAAAATCAGTGCATTGCAGCAGCGCCATAGGGTGCGAATGTACTTCGGTAATGTCGCTAAGGGTTTGTCCGGAAAGCGCCATAAGCGTCATGCTTATATTGAGGTAGTGCTCGCCTATAATGTGCAGGTTGTTGTTGTCAATCAGGGCGTAGTTTGGTATTATGCTACCGGCAATGGAATTTTCTAATGCCATAACCCCTAAGCCCGATTCGTTAGTTACTAAACTCTGCACCAGCGCAGGAAACGACATGCATTCGGCAAGCGGAGCGTTGTTACCAAACCATGCCCCGGCCACCTGATGATGAAAACTCCCCTTAATACCCTGAATTGCAATCCTTGTGTCCATAAATTTCAGCCAAAAAAAAATCCCGATTTGCATCGGGATTATATATCGTTTGTACGTTTACTTGTCGTTACTATACAGCCATATAACCCCTGTCCTCTTTCCAGAAGAAATAAAAATAGGTGTTATAAAAAATCGAGCTGTTCATTTTGTAAATTGTGTATGGGGCTAATTTAGTAATTATTTTTATACACGCAAATGGTTTTAAACTTTTTTGAAGAAATGCCGGGTTTAAAAAACATCTCATTGTTTTACGCCTTCTTACTTTTCCAGATAAAGCCGTCTAAAATGTAGTGGGTAAACTGCGGCACGGTAAGTAATGGTACCAGTAAAAATTGCCAGCTTTGCATCGCTCCGTTCAAGCCTATATTAAAATGCCCGTTCCACACCAGGATTTCCCATAGGTATTCTTCAGAGAACGCAAAAAGCAATAAAACAGCAATGTACGGAACAATACCCCAGTATCTTTTAAGGTAACTGTAAACGCTAGGCACAGGCTGGGCAGGCTGTTGTATTTCTTTCAGGTAAATCAATCCCATATACGGTATGCCGTGCGAAATCACGTTGAGCAAAGTAAAAACCAAATCGTTATTATAATACACAATACCAAAGTACCATGATAACGCCGTACCTATAATTACAGCGTTCTTTGGTATATTAAAATATTTTTGGCTAAAGCCAATGTAAGCCGTCCTGAGCACATAAAACGCCAGTACAGCGTAGTACAGCCACGTAAATACCGTAAGCGCTTGCGGGTTTTGCCAGGAGAAAAACTCATTTGGCATAAACCATGCGTACTGCCGGGGCGGACTCATAAACCAGTATAGCATGGGGTAGCCCGTGGCGGTATATATTACAAGGCTATCAGTATAGCGGTTGAGTTTTGTTTTGATCTCTTTACGGGCATAGAGCCGCATAAAGCCGTACTGCTGCCGTATAAAATGAAACACAGCAACATACGCCATGACAACCCAAAACACTTTGCTGCCCAGCGAAAACAGTACCAACCCGATTACAAAACACAGTATTGGCAAGGCAAGTAGTAGTTTTCTTCGTTCGCGAAAGGCCACAGGCACAAAATACGTTTTAAAGAGCGTAGCATATACGTGCGCCACATCTATAAATACAACAAAAAATCACCAGGAAGAAAACGCTTAATGTGTTTCGAGTTGTGTAAGCCATGGTTGACACAACAAAACCACCGCCAGCGATACAAACGGTGGCGAAAGGATAAACAGGCTGTCGGTTTTGGCCTTATGAATCCACGGTTGTGCCATGCAGCATCTGGTTTACGGCGGTTATGCCCTGATGGAATGCCTCCTCAAATACCGATATCCCTGAGAGGTCAGAATGGGCGAAAAATATTTTATCATCAATAGGCAGCGCTGCCTGTTGCTTATAAGCCGACGTTATAAAACCGGGCACAGGGCTTATCATACCATGCCCCAGGCGGCATATTTCTATTTCATCGCAATAATCGCGCAAATTAGGATGTGCCTTTTCCAGGTCGGCTAATACAAATTCTTTCCAATACGCTGCATTGCGCCTATAGAGTTCTTTACGGGATTTTTTGGTATCAATGTCAGGAAAACTATAATAGTATGTAATTACTATACGGTCGTTTAGCTGGTTTAGAGTTTGCTGTTGGTCATAAATATAACCCAGCCCCTTGCCTTTGTAAATTACATTGTCCCAGCACAACGGGTACGAACCATCGCTTGGCAAATCACGCAGGGTAAGTGTAGCGAGCATCCACGGCGCGTATGTAAATGATTTTGTAAACCCCTTGCGTCCATTAATAATATACTGGTTTACAAACTGCGGTGTGGCCATAATAACCTTATCTGCCTGTATGCGCACCGAATGCTTTTTATCTGCGTTATACGCTAAAACCGTAACCCCATTGCCTTCGGGCTTTACGCTATAAGCAAGGTAATTTAAAAGCAACTTATCTTTTGTATAATGTTTTAAATGAGATGCCAACCGGGCATTACCTTCCGGCCAGGTAAGCACACTGTCTTTGTTGTAAACACTGTTTTTCCGGGCAGCGAAATAATGTATGCCTGCCCATGCCGATACACCGGCTATGCCCAGGCCATAATCGTCCCGGCAGCAATAATCTACATATTCCTGTAACGACTCTTCAGTAAAACCGTTGTTGTCCATCCATTGTTTCATGGTCAGTGTATCCAGTCCCTTTACCTCAGCATTTGAGGAAGCTTGCGCTATAGGAAGATCAAACCAAAACCTACCGTTTTCTGCCCTGCCTTCTTTAAAACGCTTCATAGCTGTAAAGAATGAAGCAATCTGGTCGTCCTGCTCAGGGGTATTGCCGTATCTGGGCACTAAATCCTCCTGCCAGGCATTACGATAGTACAGCCTTTCCTGCGGATCGAAGCTGAGTTGCTCCTCATCAAATACAGGCAACCCGTTAGCATCAAAACCGGTTATGATGTTCGATTCGTGTAAAAAACGAATAAGTTCTTTATCATGTGGATTAGGCAGCGGCAGGTAATGCGCACCCAGCGGATATTTAGAATATTTATTTTCACCGTTAGAGGCATTGCCCCCGGCGCGGTTTTCCATTTCTATAACAAGGAAATCAGTTATGCCTTTCTGGGAGAGTTGGCGTGCGGCACTAAGCCCTGAAATGCCTGCACCTATAACCAGGTGCGGTACCGTAATTACCTCTACAGGCTCAGGAAAATCTTTAGCCCAAAGCCGATGCCCTAAAACATGGCGTGTACCGGTAAGTCGCACCAGTGTTGCCGCGATTTTTTGTCTGCACGCATTAAGCACAGGTACAGCTAATGATGCCAGCGCGGCTAACTTTATAAATCGCCTGCGGTTATAGTTTGCCCCACTCTTCATCAAAATAGCGTACTAGGATTTGGTTATCCAGGCGGTTTACCTCTACATGGGCGGCCCGCATATCTTTAGTAAAACCATTTAGGCTTTTAAAGTTATAATCGTAAAACCGAAGGTTTTCGGCCGCATGGCGTACTGGCTTATTAAAATCAGTCGTAATATTATTAGCTGCAATAGTGTAGCCCCACTCGCCAAACGAAGGTACATACACGTGGTATGCATCCGTCTTTGGCAATACCTGCGCCAGGGTTTGGTTGATGCACCAAAACGATTTTGGCGCAAAGTACGGAGATGTAGTTTGTATTACCACCAAAGCATCGGGCGACAGTATGTGCTGCAGCGCCCTGTAAAAACTGAGCGAATATAATTTCCCCAGACTGTAATTAGACGGATCGGGAAAATCAATAATCACTACATCATATTGTTTTTTTTGCTGTTTTGCCCACACATAAGCGTCGCTGTTAATCACAGTAACCTTAGGGTTATTCAGCGCATTTTTATTAAATCCCGTAAGTATGGTGTTGGTTTTGAACAGGTTGGTCATCCCTTCGTCCAGGTCTACAAGGGTTATGGTTTTTACCTCAGGATACTTCAGTATCTCGCGCACGGCAAGGCCATCGCCCCCGCCCATAACCAGTACATTTTCCACCCGTTTTGCGGCGGCCATAACAGGGTGTACTAAAGCTTCGTGATACCGATACTCGTCTGCAGAACTAAACTGAAGGTTGTTGTTTAGGTAAAGGCGATAATCACTTTTATTATGGGTAAGCACTATGCGCTGATAAGGCGTTGAGTGCGTGTAGATGATATTTTCGCCATAGAGCTTGCCTTCTGAATACGAAAGGATATCATCTGAAAAAATAAACACCGCTACCAGTATGGCAAAACACAGTATGGCCCTCGTTTTAAGGAACGCAACGCGCTTTAGTTCATTTTTAAGGGCAAAGCACAGCACAAGGGCAATACTAATATTGATTAACCCAAAGAATAGTGATGTACGGATGATACCCAGTTGCGGCACCAAAACCAACGGGAATAATATAGACGCGAGTAAAGCACCTATGTAGTCAAACGTAAATACGTTTGATACCAGATCACGAAAGCGCACACGGTCTTTAAGAATATTCATAAGCAGCGGTATCTCCAGCCCTACAAGGCATCCGGTAGTAAATACCAGCAGATACAGCACAAACTGAAAATAGTCTACGCTTTCAAACAATACAAAAAGTATCGCCGAACTAAGCCCGCCTATAAGCCCTACTAACAACTCTATTTCTACAAAAGTGTTTAGCAGGTTGCGTTTTATAAACTTAGAGAAATAAGAACCTATACCCATAGAAAACAGGTATACGCCTATAATAAATGAAAACTGCTTTACCGAATCGCCCAGCAGGTAACTGGCCAGCGTACCGGCCACCAGCTCATACACCAAACCACAGGTGGCTATGGTAAATACGGCAAGCAGCAGCAGGATTTCAAAACTAAAAAACTTTTTACCCATGTATGGCTCCGCTGATAATGATGGAAATGCCTATGATAAACGAGGCAAATACAATGGCCAGGGCCACGTTGTTATTCTTAGAAATTTCGTGCCAGGTGTTTTCGGGCGTAAGTTTTTCTATAACAAAATACGCAATAAAAAGAATCACAATTCCTAACACCGAAAATATTATTGAGGCTATCCCCCCTCTTACAACTGCTTCAAACAAATCCATAATTACTTTATTTTATGATTGGTATTTATTTATGATGAAATCCGTGCACACCACCCGTGCGCACATAAGTAGCCCGCGAAGTACTCCCCGCATATTTTTCGGTAGTTTCGCAATCGCAAATACGACCACCGTTAAGTGCAGTGTACAAGTAATATGCATACACCAGCGCTGCTATGCCCAGTGCAATGGCATGCGAACTGAAAAAAAACTTCTTTTTTATTTCCATACACTACTCGTTATAAGGTGAATAATCACTGTCTTCCCAGCGTTTTGTTTCATTGTACCTGTCCCAGTAGAACAAACCTAAGCCTAACAGTGCCATAAAAATAATAGGTATAACTACATTTCGCTTACTGGGAGGGTTTCGGGTAACATCTATATTTATGGTAGTTGTTGTACCATCATCTGGAGCCTTCTGCGGAGTAAATACCAAATGATACCTGCCGGGTGCTACGCCACAAAGATTCATTTCCTCATTTTCAGATCCTTCATGCCAGCTTTCACCACCTTCATAACCGTGGTAGTACTCCAGGTCTTTACCAGCGTACTCTTCAGCACCTGTAGATTCGTTTACAAGACCTATATCTACGTAAGCCCAGCTGTTGTTAACATCGGCATTAAGTTTTATACGCAGGGTACTTGCCGCCTCGGTCACCGTAAAGGTTTTACTCACGTACGGCTTATTGGCATAAAGGCTTATGGGGAGGGTATCTGTAAGCAAGTTCTCCTGTACTTTATCCCTGTAAATAAATATATGGCTAAATATAAGCAGTAGTGCCGTAACCGCCAGTATAATAACACTGTTACCCAGTTCTATTACAGGAGGCTGCACAATGCCCACACCTACCTTTATCGGCATTCTCTTTGCGTTAAAAGCTTTTTTTACCGTACCCGAAGCTATGTGCTCGCCCACAAAAAGGGTTTGGCCATCTTCATCTATTTCAAAAGAAATGATATAGGGTGGGTTAATGTATTCCTTCATTGTTTGCTGCTTACGCGGGAGCACATAATCAAAAATACCCTCTGCGTAGGCTATCGTAGTTTTCTCTTTTCCGTAAAGCTGGAAAAATGTACCATGATAGTCTACTTTAAGAGGTGCCCCCGAAAGCTCTAACTTCGTTTCCTCCTCTTTTAAAAAAATCCAGTGCCCGTTGCTCTCGCTTAAAAAAGCTCTTTCTCCCTTAGGCCCGTCTAATATATACTCTTGCCAGTAATAATTACCGGCAACCCGCTTAACCAGCATACCCGTAACGGTGTACGCTACGCCAAACAATTCGCCTTGCTGCCCTATATTGAGGCCGCAAGACGTATCGGGTATATAATTGTAAATTTTAATGATTTCGCCAGCAGGGTTTTTCTCATAAGAAGACAATGCGCAACAATTACTGCAGGCAAACTCTACCAGCTTCAACTCAACTGGTACTACGGTAACTTTTTTGCATTTAATACACGTAACATCCATAGCCTATCGGTATATTTCGGTATCGTTAATAATAGCCCCGCCAAAGTAATCTGTAAATGCCTTTGCTACCGTACGCACTTTGGCAGTGTTATCTGCAAGATAATTGCACAGGTACACATCAAGCGTAAGCTGGTTAAACTCAGGCCAGGTATGTATGCAGATATGCGATTCCATAAGGCATACCGCAGCGGTAAAACTACCATTATCAAACACGTGGCAGGAGTACCCCACTTCCACAAGGCCATAAGTACGCAGTATGGTTTGGGTAAGCATCCTGAAACCTTCAGGATGGGTAAGTTTGTCTGTAGTTTCGGTTTTCAGGGTAAGCAGCTTGTGTAGCCCTGCCGAATATTGGTGTTGCATTGTTGCAAATTGGTTAGTGATGGATTTTTTTCAAAGTTATTTTTTCTAAGTAAATTAACAATTCTTTTAGAAAAAATATTATCATCATCCTAAAACCAAAACAGCCCCGCGTTAACGGAGCTGTTTATTATAAACTAAGATGTAATATTCAAATTAAAGCGCAAAGGCCTCTTTAACTTTCTCTACGTGGTCAAGCTTTTCCCATGTAAACAGCTCTACCTGTACCGTTTTAGTTTCACCACCCGGTGCAGTAAAGGTTTTAGAAACCACCTCCGGCTTGCGGCCCATGTGTCCGTAAGCGGCAGTTTCGCTGTAAATAGGGTTACGCAGCTTAAGGCGCTGTTCTATAAAATAAGGGCGCATATCAAAGATAGCCTCTATCTTTTTGGCAATTTCGCCATCGGTAAGGTTAACATTGGCTGTGCCATACGTGTTTACGTAAATATTTGTAGGCTTAGCCACACCAATAGCATACGATACCTGAACCAGGATTTCGCTGGCTACGCCTGCTGCCACAAGGTTTTTAGCAATATGGCGTGTAGCGTATGCGGCACTACGGTCTACCTTACTAGGGTCTTTACCGCTAAATGCACCACCACCGTGCGCACCTTTACCACCATAGGTATCTACAATGATTTTACGGCCTGTAAGGCCTGTATCACCATGAGGGCCACCTATTACAAACTTACCCGTAGGGTTTATGTGGTAGGTAATCGCATCGTTAAAAAGGTAGGCGTACTGAGGGTTTTTCTCAATAATCCTTGGTATAAGGATGTTTAGGATATCCTCCTTAATTTTAGCAAGCATGGTAGGCTCATCAGCAAAATCATCATGCTGCGTAGACACCACAATGGCATCTATGCGTACCGGCTTGTTATTATCATCATACTCCAGCGTTACCTGGCTTTTAGCATCAGGGCGAAGGTATGTAATCTGGTCGTTTTCGCGCCTTAAGGCGGCCAGTTCCTGTAGCAGCTTGTGGCTCAGGTTTAGCGCCAGCGGCATGTAGTCTTCGGTTTCGTTTGTAGCATAGCCAAACATCATACCCTGGTCGCCTGCACCCTGCTCCTCTTTTGTAGCACGGTCTACACCCTGGTTAATATCCTGGCTTTGTTCGTGTATGGCGCTAAGAACGCCGCACGAGTTAGCCTCAAACATGTATTCGCTTTTTGTGTAGCCAATTTTTTTAATCACATCGCGTGCTATCTGCTGCACGTCCAGGTAGGTTTTGCTCTTTACCTCACCGGCAAGGATAACCTGCCCTGTGGTAACAAGTGTTTCGCAAGCCACTTTAGATTCCGGGTCAAAAGCAAGGAAATTATCAATCAGCGCGTCCGAAATCTGGTCAGCTACTTTGTCAGGATGCCCTTCGCTCACTGACTCTGACGTAAATAAATATGCCATAGTAAATGTCTCTAATTTTAGCGGAAAGATTCTGATCGCCACACGGCTAAAGGGAGGAGTTATGTCCTGCTTTAGCATTTTTTTGTGAGGTTGCAATCAGTCCAAATCTGTCCTCTTAATTAATTCGGGTGCAAAGGTATAAAGGTTAGCCGAATAAAAAAAACATACAGGCTAATTTTAATACCTAAAAAATTTTATTAGTCTACTTAAATACTATAGTATTTAAATTACTCGAAATGAACAGCCTAAATGTTAAATTTTAAAATTTTGTTTGGCAGATTAAAAATTACTCCCGAAGTTTGCCAAGAACAAAAACGAGAATTCAAGATGAAATTTACAATGTGCCATATGTGCTGTATGATGTGGAAATCTTCCGCGGTAAGCGCTATTGCATAGTTTTAAGTTTCTTTAAAATATACGCCAAAGCCTTCCGCAACCCGGAAGGCTTTTTTGTTACCCGCAAAACAAAAACGGTAACACGGCATAAGTTAACTAACTCAAATTAAACTGCCCCTGCTCCCCTTAGCCACTAAGGGGAGGCCAACAGGGAAACAACAAAAGAAAAAAATGAAAAACTCAGTTAAAAATATGGCTATGTGTTGTTGTATGATGTGCATGTGCACACCACACCGCTGTAGCCATACGCTAACGAGCCCATACCCTGCATAAACCGGCAGGTATAAAAACTCTAAAGCCCCTTTGGTACAGCAAGCCAAAGGGGCTTTTTTATTTCGCATAAATCTTAGTTCAGTTCAAATTCAATAAAAACATTAAAAAATTACCATCATGAGCACACAAAAATTTTCTACAGCAGCACTACACGCCGGACACGATGTAACTAAAAACGGAGGTACCCGCGCAGTGCCTATTTACCAGACTACTTCATACGTTTTTAATAACGCAGACCATGCCGCTAACCTGTTTGGCCTTGCCGAACCCGGCTTTATATACACCCGACTTAACAACCCTACAAACGACATACTGGAACAACGCCTTGCCGCTCTGGAAGGCGGAATAGGAGCTGTAGTTACAGCATCGGGTACTTCGGCATTAACAACCGCGCTGCTGGTACTGCTAAAAGCAGGAGACCACATTGTAGCCAGCAACAGCCTGTATGGAGGTACGTACAATTTGCTGAATGTTACCCTGCCAAGGCTGGGCATTACCACAACGTTTGTAGACCCGTCTGACCCGAAAAACTTTACGGCTGCCGCCAAAGAAAATACCCGTGTATTTTTTGCCGAATCACTAGGCAACCCAAAACTTGATGTACTGGACCTTAAAGCCATAGCCGATGAGGCCCACGCGTTTAAAGTACCGTTTATTGTAGACAATACCGTGCCTACCCCCTACCTGCTTAATCCCATAGCGCACGGAGCCGATATTGTTATCCACTCGCTTACCAAATACATTACCGGAAACGGAACATCGCTGGGCGGCGCAATTATTGATGCCGGTAAATTTGACTGGAGCAGCGGTAAGTTCCCTGAGTATACAGAGCCATCATTAGGCTACCACGGACTGATTTACCATGATGCCCTGGGGCCTGCAGCATTTATTGCCAAAGTACGCATAGAGGGATTACGTGATTTTGGTGCAGCATTGAGTCCGTTTAACGCGTTCCAAACCATACAGGGACTGGAAACCCTGCAGGTTCGTATAGAAAAACACAGCAAAAATGCACTGGAATTAGCCAAATGGCTTCAAACCCAGCCCGAAGTGGCATGGGTAAACTACCCGGGGCTGGAAGACAGCAAATACAACGTACTGGCTCAACAATACTTGCCAAAAGGGCAAAGCGGCATAGTAACCTTTGGGCTTAAAGGGGGCTTTGAAGCCGCCAAAAAGGTAGCCGATGAAACCAAACTGTTTTCATTACTGGCTAACATAGGCGATACCAAATCGCTTATTATACACCCGGCGAGCACCACGCACCAGCAACTTAACCCTGAACAGCAGCAAACTACCGGGGTAACGCCAGACCTGATTCGCCTTTCGGTAGGCCTTGAGGATATAGAAGACCTGAAAGCCGACCTGAAAGAAGCTTTTGTAAAAGTGGGTAAACCTGTAAACGCATAAAGTCTATCAAATTCACCCGCTTGTTATTGCAAGCACAAAGCGGGAATAAAATACTTCATAATTGTTTGTTATTTGTTTGTGATAAAACCGTCCCTGCCTGTCCTCCTCCATAAAGGCAGGGAGGTTTTTACCAAACCACATTTTATCATCGTCATCAAAAAAAGAAAAAAATGTCTGCACTACAACACATTATAATACCGGAATGGAAACTGCAAAACGGCACCAGCATACCCCTTGTGTCGTTAAGTTACCAGGTCTTTGGGCAGCAACCGGGTACTGCACCGGTTATTGTAGTAAACCACTCCCTTACCGGAAACAGCAACGTAACCGGGCTAAACGGTTGGTGGAACGACCTTATAGGCCCCGCCAGAACCATAGACACCCGTAACTTTACCGTAATAGCCTTTAACATTCCAGGGAATGGCTACGATGGCCTGCCGCAAAACCTTATACACAACTATAAAGACGTTAGCGCGCATGATGTGGCCGCACTGTTTTGGGATGGGCTGTACCAACTGGGCGTTCATTACCTGTATGCGCTTGTAGGAGGCAGCCTGGGCGGAGGTATTGCATGGCACATGGCTGCACTAAAACCTGATGCTATAGAACACCTTGTACCGGTGGCGACCGACTGGAAAGCAACCGACTGGGTTGTAGCAAATACCCTGATACAAGACCGGATACTAAACAACTCCACTAATCCCATAGCTGATGCGCGCCTGCACGCCATGCTGCTGTACCGCACCCCACAAAGCCTGCAGCAACGCTTTAAACGCGAGCACTTGGAGAGCACTTTTGAAATAGAGCTTTGGCTGGAACGCCACGGAAAAAAACTGGAAAACCGTTTTACGCTGGCATCCTATAAATTAATGAACCATTTGCTACGCACCATAGACATCAGTAAGGGCAGCAGCTTTTTGGCGATAGCCAAAAAAATAAAAGCAAAAGTCCATCTAGTGGCCGTAGATAGCGATTTACTTTTCACCCAGGACGAGGCCCAACTTACCTACGTGTCGTTAAAAGCGGCAGGGGTTAAAGTGAGGTACAATGAAATACGGTCGGCGCACGGGCACGATGCTTTTTTGATAGAATACAACCAGTTGGCAAAGATTTTGAAACCGGTTTTTGCGCAGGAAAAAGAATTCGCCTGAAAACGGAAAGACAAAAGCATAAAAAATCTACGCAAGCTACATCGTTAGCGTATATATTATTTTCAAACAAAACATAGG
>JAAXJD010000118.1:17028-21780 GCA_012270005.1 Flavobacterium sp.
TTTGAAAAATAATTTAAAATCAATGTGTTAAAATTGAAAAAATAATTTTGCTAAATCAAATTTTGTTTCGATATTTGGCAATAAGAATAAAGCATTTAGAACATGAAACTTTGCATTTGTAATTCATCGGTTATGGCGCAGTGGAAGTATACTTCTGCAGAGGGCACGTTATACACTGTTTAAAAAGTTTCATTTAAACATACAACAAGCCCCTGCACCACAATAGCAGGGGCTTTTTTTATAGTACAATATAATTAGTAAAAGAGATATGACAACGACAGTCGCACATACATGTAATATGCAGCTTCAGCTGATTTGCTCCCCATCGTGGAAGGCGCAGGTGCAGTATATGCAGTTACCAGAACGGCAGTCGGTATAAACTTAGTTTATAATTCAGTGCAGGGCTCTTTTGGCAACACAATCCGAAAGAGCCCTTTTTTATTATACAAAAAATTATCCGGTTATCCACTTTAAATATAAGCCTTATGAACACTCCATCTATCAACGTACTGGGCTACACCGGCCAAAACAGCCAGTTTGTGGTAAAAACCTCAAACACCGATTTGCGTATAACCCCAAGCGCTACGCAGTATGTACCGCAAACCCCAAACCCGTATGAGTATATACTGGCGGGCTTTGCAGGCTGCATTAACGCTCTGGGCCACGCAGTTGCTAAGGAATTCGGTATTGTGCTGAAGTCGTTACAGGTAGAGATTAAGGGCAGCATGACCCCAGAACCAGACGTGCGCCCCGGCTTTGACAAGATAGAGATAACCCTTAGGCCGGCCGCTGCGGCACCGCTTGACGTTCTGCAACAATGGATGGAAGAAGTACAGTTCCGCAGCCCGGTTTATGATACTCTTGTAAATAATACCCCGGTAAGCCTCAACTTGTATAAGGAATACAGCGCGGTGAATTAGTAAAGCACCTGCTGCAAGGTTTTAAGAACCTTGTAGCTGTTACAATACAAACCTACAAGGTCTTTAAGACCTTGCGGAGTAACATATATAAGTTTGTTTAAGTTGTTTTTTGTTTGTTTGTTGAGGCCTGCCTTTGGCCTGTCGCCGAAGGCAGTTTTCTCTTTTAATTTTAAATTTTGAAATCAATGGCACATACCATAAACATAATACTCTTTGGCATTGGCAATGCCGGGAGCGCCTTAATAAATAAAGTGATTAAAGAACGGGATGATATAACCACGCCCGCACCCGATATCCGTTTTCCGGTAATAACAAACAGTAGTGTGGCTTTTTTTGAAAAGGATGCCGATGGTTATGCCTGGGAGGCCAACTTTATACGCTTTGCCGTGCCGTTTAAAATAGACGATGTGGTAGAGTATATACTGGAGCACGACCTGCATAACGTGATTGTGGTAGATGCCTCGCCAAATGCCGAACTCCCTGCCGAGTACCCTAACCTGGTACGCATGGGCTTCAGCATAGTATCGATTAATGAAACGGTGCAGTACCTGCCGGAGAATTTTGAGAAAGGCATTAAGTTCCTTACCGAAACCCGGGGGCTGGGCTACCGTTTTATAAAATCAGTACCCGGCGATGCCTCTGCCGCAGGCAATGCGCTGTATGATGCCATACTGCAAGTAGCCGGAAAAACAAAGAAAGCAGCCGCATAGGCTGCTTTTTTATGAAATCATTTCAGTGCGAGTTAGTACATAAAATCCTTCTGAATTTTTAACTACACCAAATCTCCTAGTAACTCTTCTTATGACATAATTACCATCATCTTGAGTAAGTCCCTCTGTATCCGATAAATAAAATTTATCACTAAAATTTTCTACGATATAATCAAGAAAATCTTTATGATAATTAACCTCATTAGTACATTTTGGTTCTTTAGGTTTAACTTTAAAGATAGAAGGTAGTTCTAGGACAACATAAAAACTTCTCGCATAGAAAAAATTCTTGACTACTACAAATCTTTCAGCTAATGACTTATCATAATAAAAAAATCTACTTTTTATGTCCCCAAAATCTTGTCCTCGTGATAAGCCAAGTTTTGTATGTGGAAAATACATATTACCACGAGAAACAACTAATCTCCACTCATTCTCATAACTCCAGCACTTCATTTTTACATTAGTAAAATAAAAAAATGGTGGAAAAAGATTTTTAAAATAACCTATATCAATCGTTTTTAACACATCACAATAATTGATAGGATATACACCTAAATAATCTTCGCCATCCAACAAGTTTTCCTTTAAACTCTTTTCGAGTTCTTGAGTATTAAACATAATTTGAAAACCTTGCTCTTGAGTGTAATGGGGCCATACTAAATCATTAGTTGCATCACCTGTTAATGAAACAACTCCAAATTTCGTTGAAAAATCATTATACAAATCATGCACAAAAGCCTTTCTATCTTCAATTTCATTATAATTTCTCTCGGGCTTATTTTGCAAATTCCGATAAAGAACATCATGAAATCGTTCCTCCACTTTCGAGGCGATTAACAAAGAAAAATTACTATCAAGAGTATCATTCAAGTCGAACGGATGAGAAGCATATAAGTATCCCTTTATCAATGCCTCTACGCTGTACTTAGACATTCCATAATACTTATATAAATTTTCAGGTTTGTTTTTATCATGCTTAATATATTCACCATTTACTGGGTTTTCTAAATATAAAAAGCCATTGTGTTCATACGGTTCTTTCATATTGGTTGTCTTTCAGTAAAAATACTCATTTATGAATTATTATAGTTAGCAATCAAAATTTGCTTTCTACAAATCTATATAGTACTTTTGCAGTGTTCTTTAACACAATTGAATCATGTTATCACGAAAGGTGGAGGGATTAGACCCTGCGAAGCCTTAGCAACCCTTTCCCTGTAAAGAAGGTGCTACATTCTACTACGCCATGCGTGGATAGATAACAGAAACGGAATTTCTTCCTCCCTTCTACCCCACCTGATGACATAATGTAAGAAACAAATTTTAGGTTACATAACCTGAAACTTTAAATCTTGAACAAAAGGATTATGTCTGAAATACACAACGCGCTTGCTCAACGCATTTTGATACTAGACGGAGCCATGGGAACCATGCTGCAGCGCCATAACTTTACCGAAGAAGACTTTCGCGGCGAACGCTTTAAGGATTTTCCACATCCGCTTAAGGGTAATAACGACTTACTGAGCCTTACCCAGCCCGAAGCCATTAAAGACGTGCACCGGCAGTACTTTGCTGCCGGAGCCGATATTGTGGAAACCAATACCTTTAGCGGCACTACCATAGGCATGGCGGATTACCACATGGAAGATTTAGTTTACGAACTAAATTATGAATCGGCTCGCCTTGCAAAAGAAGTTGCCAACGAGTTTACAACGGCTAACCCTGACAAACCGCGTTTTGTGGCGGGCTCTATAGGCCCTACAAACCGTACCGCCAGCATGAGCCCCGATGTAAACGACCCGGGCTACCGCGCCGTAACCTTTGACGATCTCCGGATTGCTTATAAAGAACAGGTTAATGCACTGATTGATGGCGGTTGCGACATACTTCTGGTAGAAACCATATTTGACACGCTTAATGCTAAAGCCGCGCTTTTTGCCATAGAAGAAGTGAAGGACGAACGTAACCTTGATATTCCTATAATGGTGAGCGGTACCATTACCGACGCTTCGGGGCGTACCCTGAGCGGACAAACGGTAGAGGCATTCCTGATTTCCATTTCGCATATACCGTTATTAAGCGTAGGCTTTAACTGCGCCCTTGGTGCAGACCAGTTGAAGCCGTACCTGCGCAGGTTGGCACACAACACGCAATTCAGTGTTTCGGCACACCCTAATGCAGGTTTACCAAATGCTTTTGGCCAGTACGACCAAACACCCGAAGAAATGCAGGCGCTTATCAGGGAATACCTTAATGATAACCTGATTAATATAATTGGCGGTTGTTGTGGCACTACACCGGAACACATCCGCCTTATTGCTGAAGTTGCTGCTGAATATGAGCCTAGAAGGTTGTTGGTTGTTGGTTGATAGTTGTTGGACAGAACGAGAACTTATATGGTATATACTAACTTAGATGTTTGGGTTGAGGCAAGAAAATTGACCAATGTCCTTTACACAATAACAAAACAATTTCCGAAGGAAGAAATATACGGACTAACAAACCAAATGAGGAGGTGTGCCGTATCGGTACCTTCAAATATAGCTGAGGGATGTGGCAGGCAAACTTCTAAAGACACTATAAACTTCTTGCATATTTCGAGAGGTTCATTATACGAATTAAAAACGCAATGCTTTGTAGCTATGGATCAACGCTACATCAACGAAGTGCAGTTTAATGCAATCTTTGAAGTAATTCAGACATGTAAAAGGTTATTGAATGGTTTTATTAATTATTATAAAAAGTTGTAAAAGATGTCTGTAGATAATAATATAAACCAAAGCAACAGTCCGTTTCCGGAGTCGAAGCTATCTGACAACCGACATCCGACCACCGACAACCGTGTCCTGAAGCTGAGTGGTTTGGATCCGCGCGTGGGTATCGCATCTGGGAAGTCAGATAGGCATTTTAGTCTTGATAAGGTGACTGATTTTACTTCTATAAAACAATTTTTTCCTTTTGGATTGTCTATAAAAATATCTACTCTAGAGTTTTTACCATATTTGACTTCTGTTTTAATTTCGCCTTGAAGAAGATTTAATATTTTTTTTTCTTTAATTGCTTCGTAAATTATTCCATTTGGTAAAGATGTGTTAATTCCAACATAGACACCTTTATGT
>JAAXJD010000118.1:21790-24217 GCA_012270005.1 Flavobacterium sp.
TAATAATAAAAACCAAAGCAACAGTCCGTTTCCGGAGTCGAAGCTATCTGACAACCGACAACCGACAACCGACAACCGTTTCCTGAAGCTGAGTGGTTTGGAACCGCTCGTGGTTACGCCTGAGAGTAACTTTATTAACGTGGGCGAACGTACTAACGTAACTGGTTCGCGCAAATTCCTGCGTTTAATTAAGGAAGAAAAATACGAGGAAGCACTAGATATTGCCCGTGCGCAGGTAGAAGGCGGCGCGCAGATTATCGACGTGAATATGGATGAGGGGATGCTGGATGGTGTGTATGCCATGACCAAGTTCCTGAACCTGATAGCTTCTGAACCTGATATTGCCCGTGTGCCTTTAATGATAGACAGTTCTAAATGGGAAATCATTGAGGCAGGACTAAAAGTGGCTCAGGGCAAAAGCGTGGTAAACTCCATAAGCCTTAAAGAGGGCGAGGAACTTTTTATAGACCACGCTAAAAAGATAAAACGCTACGGTGCAGCAGCCATCATCATGGCTTTTGACGAAAAAGGCCAGGCCGATACTTACGAGCGCCGTATAGAAATATGTAAACGCAGTTATGATATATTAGTTGAAAAAGTAGGCTTCCCTCCGGAAGACATTATTTTCGACCCTAACATTTTCCCGGTAGCCACCGGTATGGAAGAACACCGCCGTAACGCGGTCGACTTTTTCCTGGCTACAAAATGGATTCGTACTAACCTGCCTTACGCCCACGTAAGCGGCGGGGTAAGTAACGTGTCGTTCTCCTTCCGTGGTAACGACAAGGTGCGCGAGGCCATGCACTCGGCATTTTTGTACCACGCCATACAGCACGGTATGGATATGGGTATTGTAAACCCTGAAATGATAGAGGTTTATGACGATATAGACAAAGAGCTACTGGAACACGTAGAAGATGTTCTCCTGGATCGCAGGGATGATGCTACCGAACGCCTTCTGGCTTTTGCCGAAAACATAAAAGGCGATGCTAAAGTTACCGAAAAACAGGCTCAGGAATGGCGCAGCCTTCCGGTACAGGAACGCTTAACCCATGCACTGGTTAAGGGGGTAGACGAGTTTATAGAGGTAGATGTAGAGGAAGCACGCCTTGCCGCTACCAAACCAATTGAGGTAATTGAAATTAACCTTATGGCGGGTATGAATGTGGTGGGCGACTTGTTTGGGTCGGGTAAAATGTTCCTACCACAGGTAGTAAAGTCGGCTCGCGTTATGAAGAAAGCAGTGGCCTATCTTCTGCCGTTTATTGAAGCGCAAAAAGATGGAAAATCGTCAAGGGCCGGGAAAGTCCTCATGGCTACCGTAAAAGGCGATGTACACGATATTGGCAAAAACATAGTATCTGTAGTATTAGCGTGTAATAATTTCGAAATCATCGATTTGGGCGTAATGGTACCGCCCGAAAAAATCATAGAAACCGCTGTTAAGGAACAAGTAGATATCATAGGTTTAAGCGGACTTATTACACCTTCGCTTGATGAAATGGTATACCTGGCCAAAGAGCTGGAACGCCTTAATATAAACATCCCAATAATGATAGGCGGTGCTACAACCAGCCGTGCGCATACGGCGGTAAAGATTGCCCCTGAATATAGCGACACCGTAGTACACGTTAACGATGCCAGCCGCGCCGTAACAGTAGCGGGCAACCTTGTTAATACAACCGCTAAAACTGATTACGCAAAAGATATTCGCCAGGAATACGACAAACTGCGCGAGGGCTACCTGAACCGCACGCGCGAAAAAGACTTTTTAAGCATTGCCGACGCACGTGCCAATAAATTCATGATAGACTGGGATGCTCATACGCCCTATGTACCTAAACAGCTTGGCGTGCAAACGGTTTACCCTAAGTTGGAGGAGCTGGTTCCATACATTGACTGGACGCCTTTTTTCCAGACGTGGGATTTACACGGTAAGTATCCTGCTATACTTGCCGATGACGTGGTAGGCGAACAGGCACAATCACTTTTTGACGATGCACAGAAGATGCTGAAACAAATAGTAGACGAAAATTGGTTTGCAGCCAAGGGTATATTCGGGATATTCACGGCGAATACGGTTAATGATGATGACATTTCTATTTATGGCGAAGCCGGAGAACCACTAGTTACCTTTTTAAGTTTGAGGCAACAATCTCAAAAAACTAAAGGCGCACCAAACATTTCCCTAGCGGATTTTGTGGCACCGGTAGAGAGTGGAAAACAAGACTACGTGGGTGCGTTTTGTGTCACCACCGGTTTTGGAGTAGATGAAAAGGCAACTGAATTTGAGCAGGTACACGACGATTATAACTCGATTATGGCTAAGGCACTTGGCGACCGTTTTGCTGAGGCTTTTGCGGAATACCTGCACAAAAAAGTACGTACCGAAATATGGGGTTACGCCGCAGACGAGCACCTTAGTAA
>JAAXJD010000063.1 GCA_012270005.1 Flavobacterium sp.
ATTATATTTAAAAACATTTAATTATTAGCTTTACGGGACTTTTTTATGTAAATAGATATACTGATGGATTCATTAGCCCAGTTTGTGAAGGCACGGCGAAAGGCGACCGGCCTTACCCAGGAAGCTTTTGCCCAACGGGCAGGTGTAGCACTCACAGTGGTACGAAAGATTGAACAAGGCAAAACCAACCTGAACCTCGACCGGGTAGGGCAGGTACTTTCTATGTTTGGTCATGAGCTGGGAATAAAAGAAACGGACAAGTTTATCCCTTATACCTTTACTGCGGTTCTAGGCAATCTGTACGACAGGGGGTTGATCGACCGGGAGGAACTGGACGGACTGACAGAAGAACACATCAGTGGGATGCAGTTTAATGAGAAGGGCTTGCTAAAGGACCATAGGGCTGCGCGGGTACGCAGTGAAATAAAGAAAATTATGGAACGCAATAACCTGGCGGATAGCGAGCGTCCGGATTATTTAGGAATATGAGAAGTGCAAATGTATATTATGGGGAGCATCTCGCCGGTATCCTTACAGAGACCGACGATGGGGATTACGAATTTGCATATGAAGCGGAGTATATCCGTTACCACTCGGCGAACTTTATCACTTTTAGCATGCCGGTGAACAGTGCCGTTTATAGGGATAAACGTTTATTCCCTTTCTTTGAAGGGCTAATCCCTGAGGGTTGGCTGCTTGAGATCGCCAGCAACAGCTGGAAGATTAACCGTAATGACCGTATGGGACTATTGCTGGCCTGTTGCCGCAACTGTATCGGGGCAGTTAGTGTTGTACCTAGAGAAAAATAGTATGAAAAAGCAGTGTTTGTATTGTTACCGGCCATTAGAGGGCGAGGGCGATTTTCATGAAAGGTGCTCTAAGGATTTCTTTGGCACGGCAATGCCTCCCGCGCTGCCTTATAGCATAGGCGATATGGCCTCCCTTGCAAGGGAGGTAGTTGAGCGCAGTGTGGCCGTACCCGGTGTGCAACCCAAACTATCGATGTCGGTCATTGCTGAGGCTGCCGGAAAATCAGACGCTCGTCTGACGGTAGTAGGTGCATTGGGAGGGCCCTATATCCTCAAACCCCCTTCTATGGACTATGCGGAGATGCCGGCGAATGAGCATGTGACCATGCGCCTGGCAGAAGCGTTTGGCCTAAAGGTTGTCCCTTCGAGCCTTATACGGTTAGCGTCCGGTGAACTGGCCTACATAACGCGCCGCATTGACCGGAAGGACAATGGTGAAAAAGTGCACATGCTGGATATGTTCCAGATCACGGAGGCATTTGATAAATACCGTAGTTCTATGGAACGCGTAGGGAAGGCAGTAGCCGCCTATTCAGCCAATACATTGCTGGATCTGGTGACTTTGTTTGAACTCACCTTGTTTTGTTTTGTAAGCGGTAATAATGACATGCACCTAAAGAACTTTTCTTTGTTACGTACAGACCTCGGATGGATGCTTGCCCCGGCATACGACCTTTTAAACGTAGCTATTGTCAATCTTGAGGATACTGAAGAATTGGCACTTACCCTTGGTGCGCGAAAAAAGAAACTCACGCGTAGTGACTTTGAGCGTTACGGGGCGGGTCTTGGGCTTACTCCGCGACAGGTTGCGGGCGTGTTCAACAGGCTGCAAAAAAACAAGCCCAAAATAAGCCGTTGGATCAATACTAGTTTCCTTTCTAAACCCATGCAGCAGCAGTACCTTGGTGTAACCGAGGAGCGTTACCAGCGGCTCTTTTAATGGGGTATCTCTTTGACGCTCCTGTTTAACATAGTGTTCGGATGGCCCCTAAAGAACTGTTTAACTTTGTAAAAAAGATTCCTGTTTATGGATACATTTTTTTTGCATTGAGGGGTTTGTGGCCTAGGCGGTATTTGGCACGACCAGAAGAAACCCTTTACATCTTTTCGCAAGCAGATACGTTCTGAATTGCTTTATTACTGCAGCATTGTCAAAATTTCTTTGCCTGCTACTATAGAGGTCATCTGCCGTTAAGAATATTTAGCTTCAGTTAAATTATCAAAACATCAATCAGACAAGCAAAGATTTTCTAATTTGAAACATATCAACACAGTAGAATGTTTACACTGGTTGTAATAATTTATTCTTTGTTTTATTTACAGTAAAAATAATATACAGGGTTATTGTCTCAATGCTGCAAAGTGCAGGATGGCGCGTTGGGCTTTATGATGTGTGTCCCTTTATTTGTTGATAATCATCCAGCTCAGTGATGGATCGTTTAATAGCCGGTTCATTTCACTATCAATAAGTTCGCGTATGTCCTGTTTGACCTGAAGGAAATTCTGTTGCACCTGACCTGGTGTAATTTTACGTACTGGTTCAATTTCTTTGTAATGCTCTTCCTCCTGTTTTATTGCCTGGTGATCGTTCCGGATGTTGGCATGGAAAGCTTTGAGTTCAATAGGGCAGTCCGGCTCATCGGCTACTATCCCAACAAATTCCCCTGAGCTCATTGTAGCAATCTTAGACGGTGGTATGGCGCTATCCAGCTGACTGGAATGACTTACTGAAGTGTCATTACTGTTGATGGACAGGCTTTGCCGCTTTTGCATGATCTTTCCAAAGCGTTCGGAGAGTTGTTTGGCAGAGTCTCCGTTTACCTGGCCTGAGATGATATTGCCGGTGATATTTACGATAACATCTGCCTGTTCGCGCCCGTAATCTTTACGCAGCTGGCTAAAGTCCTGTATGCCCAGGCAGGTTGCGACTTTATTGGAGCGCGCGGTGGCAATCAGGCTATCCATATTGTTAAGGTAAAGTGTAGGAAACTCGTCGAACACGAGGCTACTTTTGAGCTGTCCTTTTTTGTTCACCTGTTTTACAAGCCGCGTAACATAAAGTGATAACACTGCTCCATAGATTTGGATCTTCTGTGGATTGTTTCCCATGCACACCACTTTTGGGTCGGCGGGGTTATTAATGTCTAACGTAAAATCATTGCCAGACAATACATAGTAAAGCTGGGGAGAGGAGAGCCGTGCCATAGCAATTTTTGCCGATGCCACCTGACCTTCAAGCTGCTCCATCGCGTTATTAAGGTAGGCGGGTTAAAATTAGATTTTAAAAATACCGATGAGCGTGGGAACTTTAAGATCAAGCAGTTTGGTGAAAAATACGGGTACGACTTGGAAAGTTCCCTTCAAAAGCATCCCATCAAGGAATTACAGAATGAGGAATATAAAAAAGACCTGATTGATTCTATAAAAAAAGGTAATATTCAATCAGCCACGTTTATCAAAGGTGGCCAGGAGGTTAAACAGTATATTGAAGCCAATCCACAATATAAGGGCATTAACCTTTATGATGCCAATATGCAGAAACTGGAAAGCAGGCAGTCTCAAAGTGAGAAACAGGGCGAATCCAAAGATCAGGCTAAAGCAAAAGATACTAGAAAAGATGTAGCAGATGGCGAAGCAACCCAACAGAAAAATAAGCCAAAGGGGCAAAGGATATAATGATAATTTGCCAGCAGACACCCTCTTTAGGTTTTGGGCTGCTATTGCAAAGGATCACAGAATCACAGTGCGGCATATAGGGCTCTATGCCGCACTACTTTGCATACGTCATAGCTTAGGGGATCCTAATCCGATGTATGTATACAGCCATCAGGTTATGGCGGCAGCCAACATGGTAACTCAGTCCACATATCATCAGTATGTCAGGCAGCTTGCGGCTTATGGATATATAAAATATGAGCCGTCTTTTAAAAAAAACCAGGCGAGTAAAATTTACTTCGTCTGAATAAAAATCAGTTCTAAACAATTCTATGTATGATAAGTTTATTTACTAAAAATTGTTACACTCGTTATATAATGTGCTGGAGCTAGGAGGTAAATAGGAGTTCGTTATCGAACTTATTTTTTTATCAATCTTTTAAATTATTTGTTATGAAACCTTTTACTTTTGATCAGATCCCGAAAATGATGAATAAACTTTTCGAGAAAATGGATCGCATCGAACAGATGCTTTCCTATTTTTCGAAAGAACAAATCAAACACGATGAACTACTTACTGTATCTGAGGCATCGCAACTTTTAAAGCTCGCCATCCCTACAATTTATTCTAAGGTTAGCAAGAATGAGATTCCCGTTAATAAACAAGGCAAGAAGCTTTATTTTTACAAATCAGAGCTAATCGAATGGGTACGTGCAGGCAGAGTTAAAACTAACGAAGAGATTGTAAAGGCCTACAATTTACATAAACAGACTCCTGACAAACGAATTTGAATCATTAACATGCTATTAGTGATTAGATACACGGAAAATGTCAAGTGTGTTTTTATTTAATCCAATATATAAAAATTTTCGTACCGGTGGTGCGAGAATTTTTATATATTGAATGTAGTAATGAGAGCCTACAAAAAGTATTAATTCAGACTAAAAAACAAATGTATGTCGGGTCTTATTACCTAAATTATCTATTATTTAATTTTATTTTTTCGGTAGCTTCTTTTTTTCGTACATCCACTACTTTAGTGTAAATCTGCGTTGTTTTAATACTTTTATGGCCTAGCATTTTCGAAACTGTTAAGATGTCAGTACCACCTGCGATTTGCAGCGTAGCATAAGTATGCCTGAAGCAATGGAAAGTAATATGTTTTTTTATACCTGCTGTTGCAACCCAAACGGGGACTAGCCGATCAAAATCCCATTTTTTTAAACCCGGAAATACGGGATTGTTGTCAGTACCTCGCGCGCCCATGATATCAAAAGCTTCTTTAGATATTGGGAGATTTTCCGGTTTATCCGTTTTTTTCTGTATAAAACGTATGTAATGGCCTTCGCTCTGATTATCGATTACTTCCTTCCATTTTAACTTGACGATGTCTGAGTATCTCAATCCCGTAAGTATGGCAAACAACCCAACACGCTTTACTTCCTCTTTGGGGCATTTCGCTTTGAATAAGGATATCACTGCTTCCATCGTCAGATAATTTCGCTCAGATTCCTGTTCCTTAATCCCTTCAACGCCTGCATTCACATCGGTGCGCAATAATCCTTCTTTATAGGCTTTTTTTAAAGTTGTTTTTATTTTGTTATAATAAGAAAGGGCGGTGTTGCGTGCCAGCTTTTCTCCGGTTCTTCTACTGTGGGCTGACAATAGATAATCACGATAGTCGTCTACTAATGCTACCGTTACATCCTTAAAAAGTAAATCACACGATTCCAGAAAGTCGGTAAAATGCAGGATGGCACTGAACCATATTTTTTGGTTATTTCCATTTCGTTTATCGGCTTGTTTTTTGAAATATTCAAGAAACGATTTATCCCCAATTTCTTTGATCCTTAGCTGTTCCAATTCAAACGGTGTATAAATATCATTTTTGCACATTTCGTTTTGTCGGCGGATGCATATTAGTTCTGCTGTTTTCTGGCATTCGGTATTATTTATTTTTTCAATTACATTTTTAGGCTTTACAAAAAGGTAAAGCTTTAAAAATTCCCTACGCGAATATTCACCGGTCTCCTTATTGAAATAGGGAGGATAGAAGTCCAGATAAAGGGAAAGCTTTCCATTAGCTATCGCCTTAGTTCTTAGTGTCACTTTTGTCTTTTTCATAGTCCATTTGCATTAAAAAGTAAATTGATGTCGCGTTTTGCTACATATGTGTAGCGACCAATAGCATATTTTGCGATGCCATATTGCTGAAGCAAATTGTATAGGGCTGCAGGTGAGACGTTAAATTTCTGTTGCACTTCTTTAATAGAGTAACAAGAATCAATGCCTTCGAATTCCTGGACAGGCTGATCAATTTCGATGGTGATAGGTAGCGAGAAAAGACTTTCCAGATCTGCGCGCCTCAATATGGTTCGCCTACCAAATTTTGCAACATTCAGATATCCTTGGTTAACTAACCGGTAAATTGTCCGCCTGCTGATGCCATAAAGCAGGGCTGCTTGGTTCACATTGAGGTATTCCATCGCTTTAATTTTTATTAAATCACCGGTTAATTCTGCCTCTGTTTTTGTCATTATTTTTTCTACAATTGCTTGCTTTTCATTGGCTTTATAAGCCCTGCTGTTACATGTATGTGAACAGTAGCGGGTGCGTGTAGTTCTGGCTATGAAAGTATTTTTGCAGAACTCACAGATCTTCGGAATCTTTAAATTTGAACTCATAGTGTGACTCTTTATGTCTTGGCGTGCCTACATGTGCCTCTGTGTGTCTGTACGTGCCATAATTTCGCTATGATTTGTACCTCGAAAAAAAAGTACACACGAGGTACAACCGGGGTACAAATTTTAGCAAAGCATCGATAAACAAAGCTAAAATTACAGCAAATGAAAAACCAGTTAAATTGCTGTTTTATAACAATTTAACTGGTTTTGTTTGTGTTGTCTTGCGATGTTTTGTGCCTGCTATTTACCGATGCAGAAATTAGCAAAAATATTTCCAAGCAATTCGTCATTAGTTACCTGCCCTGTAATTTCTCCAAAATAGTACAATGCCTGTCGTATATCTATAGCCATAAGATCAGCAGGAAGATTAGCACGCATTCCGTATTGTACTTTCTGTATCTCTTCTAATGCTTTTATGAGTGCATCATAATGGCGGCTGTTGGTTACAATCGTTTCGTTGTTAATTAGCGCGCCTGTATTAACAAATGATAGTAATTTCGCTTTTAAGGCGTCTACACCATCGTTATTTTTTGCAGAAATCAAAAGTACATTCGGAATGGTTTGCTTTATTTCTTCGATTTGAATATCTGTGTATAAGTCCTTTTTGTTTGCCAGTACTAACAACGCTTTTTGAGGATATTGATTCTTAATTTTTTCAAGTTCTGTCACCACATTTAAAAGCGCTGCATGGTCTGCTATAAAAGGAGCCAAGTAAATTACCACTTGTGCCTGGGTAATTTTCTCAAAAGTCTTTTTTATGCCAATGCTTTCCACAACATCATTGGTTTCGCGTATACCAGCAGTATCTATAAACCGGAAACCAATGCCGCCAATTACCATTTCGTCTTCAATAGTATCGCGTGTTGTACCGGCAATATCTGAAACTATAGCACGCTCTTCATTTAGTAGCGCGTTTAGCAGGGTGCTTTTACCCACGTTTGGCTCGCCAACTATTGCTACAGGTATACCATTTTTAATTACATTGCCTACTGCGAACGAGTCGATAAGGCGTTTAAGCACAAACTCTATACGGTTAAGCAGGTCTTTAAACTGGCTGCGGTCGGCAAATTCTACATCTTCCTCAGAAAAATCTAATTCCAGCTCTATAAGTGAAGCGAAATTTAAAAGTTCTTCGCGTAGTTTTGCTATTTCATTACTAAAACCACCCCGCATTTGTTGCATAGCTATTTGGTGGCTGGCTTCATTGTCGCTTGCAATAAGGTCTGCCACCGCTTCAGCTTGGCTAAGGTCCAGCTTTCCATTTATAAAAGCACGCAGGGTAAACTCTCCTGCCTGAGCCATACGTGCGCCTTTGCGCAATAGCAGCTGTAATATTTGTTGTTGTATGTATTGCGATCCGTGGCAGGAAATTTCAACAGTATTTTCTCCCGTATATGAGTTAGGCCCTTTAAATATAGATACCAACACCTGATCATACACCTTATTATCGTCTTCTATATAGCCCAGGTGCAGTGTATGCGATTTCTGACGGGTAATATCCTTACCGTTTACGCCCTTAAATACCGTTGCGGCTATTGTAATGGCATCTGGCCCACTGAGGCGTATAACGGCTATTGCTCCCGCTCCCGGGGCAGTAGCAAGGGCTGCTATTGTATCCTGAAATATCATGTCCGAAATTTATAAGCTACAAAGATACTGCATTTGGCTGATTAATATAAATACCGTTTTGTGGCTGTTTATCTTAATTTTAATTTATGATTTTGGTCATATACACTTGTGGTAAAAATTAGTAATTTTAATAAAAATCAAGTCCAGTACATTATGAAACGTATCTTATTTCCTACCGATTTTTCTGAAGCAGCTGCCAATGCATTTTTATATGTGCTTAACTATGCTAACGCGTTTAACGCAGAGGTAGTGGTATTACACGTATACGATTTACCCGTTGTAGATATGCCTCCGTTGCCGGAAACCTCGCAAGAGATTTTTGAAGCTGTTGAGTTTAACAGTTTCGAAAAATTTAAAGCTGAGCTGGAAGAGCTACACAGAATTGCAAATGAAAATAACCTCGGGCACATAAGTATCAAAAATGTGCTTAACTATGGCGACCTTGTTTATAATATTAATCAGCTGTGCAGAGAAGAATCAATAGATGTTGTAATGATGGGGACTAAAGGCGCTACAGGACTTAAAGAGGTATTTTTAGGCAGTAAAGCGTCGGGCGTTATGCAAAATGCCGATGTTCCGGTAATCGCAATTCCGGCAGCGGCTAAATTTTCGCCTGTAAAATCCATGTTGTTTACTACTCAGTACCATGATAAAGATAACGACGCGTTACTTAAAACTATTGAAATAAGTAAGCGCCTTAACGCAAGGGTTTATTGTGTTTATATTACAAACGCAGATGACCCTGATGATATTGAAGAGCGAATAGAGGAGTGGAAGATATACTACCGTGATGAAAATATTTCATTTTTTAAAATACCGGGTGCCGATGTAGAGCAGTCATTACTGGATTTCTCTGAAAATCAAAATATAGACCTTATTGTAATGAGAAGCCATAAAAGAGGCTTTTTTGAGAGTTTATTTCACACCAGCCTTACAAAAAAAATGATGTATCATAGCACTATACCGTTACTTGTTTATAAAGATTGAGCATAGAGTATCGAAAATAAAAAAACCAGCCGTATGGCTGGTTTTTTCGTAAACATTATATCGTTTATGTTATTCTTCTGTATTTTGAGTGGGTTCAGCGGCCGGTGCCTCGTCCTGCTTTTTCGTTAAAGAGCGAATTTGCTTAAGCTTGTCTTTCCACGTTTTAAGCTCTTCTTTGTGGCGCTCTATACTTTTGTAAACTTCTTTTACAAAAGGGTTGTCAGCCTTAGCGTTGCTTATAAACTGAATGTTGTTTTCAAGCTGGAAGATTTCAGATTGTACTTCTTCTATCTTACGCATAATAAACACCTGCTCATTCTCCAGCCTGCGTGTATCGCCGTCTGCCAGTTGTTCCAGCCTGTTGCTAAAGCGTACCATTTCGCTTTCCTTTTTACTCAGGCTAAGCTTGTCAAACAACGCATCCAGTATCTTGTTGAATTTTCCTTCAATGTGCCTGCGTGCCTGTGGTACACGCCCCAGGGTTTTCCAGGTTTCAATATGTTTTTTAATAGCATCCAGGTCGTCTTTATGGTTTCCTGAAAGCTCAAAACTTTTTAATTTTTCAAGGTACTCTTTCTTTCTCTCAAAAGCGTCCACTTCATCTTTGTTCGCTTCTGCTCTGTGCGCATGTAGCCTGTCAAAGAAATGATTACAGGCGGCTTTAAAGTCTTTCCATACAGCATCACTATACTTGCGCGGAACATGGCCTATAGTTTTCCACTCCTCCTGTATTTGCTTCATTATGGCAGATGTACCTATAAAATCCTCGCTATCTTTAAGCTCATTAGCTTTTTCTACCAGTGCAAGTTTACGGTTAAGGTTAGTTTGCTGGTCTTTTTTAATGTCTTTATAGAAAGAATTTTTTACCCCGTTAAAGTTACGTACGGCTGCTTTAAATGCAGTCCAAACTTCTTCATTAACTTCCTGCGGCACTTTTCCGGCTTTAAAAAACTCATCTCTAAGGGCTTCTACACGGTCAATAAGACCTTGCCATGCATTATGAGAGATAACCTTGTCTGACGCAATAGCATTAATCTTGGCAATGATTTCCCTTTTATGTTCCAGGTGTTCATTTTCAGCTTCACGTAGTTTATTAACAAGGGCTTCACGCTTATCGTGAATCTGCCTTGTAATGTCGCTAAACTTTCTCCATATCTCTTCGCGATGCTCACGTGATACCGGGCCTATTTCTTCTTTCCAAATTTTATGAAGCGCCTGTAGCTCCCTGAATGCCTTATTTACATCGGCTTCGGTAAGTAAATCCTCAGCACGGGCTATAATTTTCAGTTTTTGGTCAAGGTTATGTTTAAAATCCAGGTCGCGTGCTTCCCTGTCCAGGTGCAACTGGTCATAAAAACGCTCTATGTGGAAGTGGAAATTATTAAAAACGTGGTTGTATTTATCCCTTGGTATAGGGCCGGCATTTTTCCAGCGCTCTCTTAACTCATTAACCTGTTTTATAGAGTCTTTAAGGTTGCTTGCATTATCGGCCAACGCTTTAAGTTCTTCAATAATTGCCTGCCTTTTATCAAGGTTAGACTTCAGGTCGGTCTGTACTTTTTTAAAGTGAGAATTTTTCTTGTCCCTGTACTGATTGTACAGTCCGTCAAAGCTTTGCTTTAACGGAAGATGATATTCAAATCCGGTTGTGTCGCCATTGTTTTCATTGGCATACTCATCCTTTTTATCTTCTATAAAATGATTGTATTTGTTGTAAAACTCCCTGCGAACTTCTTCCACTCGGTTTTTTACCGAAAGCACTTTTTCGGCAGTTACAAGCGTTTCAAGTTCTGTAGCCAGTTGCTCCAAGCTAAACCCGGTGTAGTCAGGTACCTCTTCAGCATGCTCCTCGTCGTGGTGCTCCTCTTCGTTATCAGTCTCTGCCGCTGCATGTTCTGTCGCTGCTGCTTCCTCTGAAAATTCCGGCGCAAAAGGCATTTGCCCCTCGGTTTCATGGAGTTGCTCTTTAAGGTCTTCAGCCTCTTCGGGCAAATCGCTGTTTTCTACAATTTTGTTGTCAGGCAGGTAGCCGTTTTCAAAGGTATCTCCGGCTCCTGAAATGGTGTTTCCATCTGCGTTATGCAGGTTGTCATTCTTTTCTTCTAACATTTGTATAATGCTTAAGGGGTTTAACTGCTTTACAGCCGAAAGATACTAAACACGCTTTAATATTCAAAGAAAAACATCTTGTTATGATAATTTTTCTGTTAAAGCGCCTTATCGCAAAAAATATTTTTATGTATACTTTGCTGCACTTTTTTACTTATTCCATATTTTCCATGCACGCTCTGCCTGATATACTAACATTTTATACCCGTTCATTGTTTTAGCACCATTTTCTTTTGCCTGACGTAGAAAACGCGTTTCTTCCGGATTGTACACAAGGTCATACGCTATGTGTTTTTTAGTAAACAAATTGTAGTTCAGCTCAGGGCATTCTTCTACATCCGGAAATGTACCTACCGGGCTCGTGTTAATAATAATATGGTATTCATTAAACACGTCTTTTGTTAAGTCGGCGTAGCCATACATTTCCTCATTACCACTTCGCGATACAAAGTCATATTCTATTTTAAGTTTACGTAGCGCAAAGGCAACAGCTTTGGCCGCACCGCCTGTTCCCAAAATAAGTGCCTTTTTATGGTGTTTTTCAAGCAGCGGTTGCAACGACTTTTTAAAACCGTAATAGTCTGTATTATAGCCTTTAAGTTTGCCTTTTTTAGAAATGGTTATGGTGTTTACCGCGCCGATTATTTTCGCGTTTTTTGATAGTTTATCCAGCAGCGGTAGTATTTCTTCCTTGTACGGTATGGTTACATTAAGCCCTTTTAATCCCTTGGTATTTTTTATGAGGTACGGTAGTTCCTCAATTTCGTCTATATCAAAATTGCTGTAGCTTACATTATCCAGCTTTAATTTTTCAAACTTCTTTTTAAAATATCCGGCAGAGAAGGAGTAGCTTATGTTACGGCCTACCAGCCCAAAGATTTTATTTTTCATGATTATGAAATTGTTTAAAAATAAACCCTGCCTTTTACGGGCAGGGTAAATATAAAAATAAATAACAAATCTAATGTTAACGGTACTTTGCTATTTCATCCTGAACAGCTTCCAGTGCATACGCTTCCGGAAAAAGTTCCTGCATAAGCGTATGGTTTTTATAGCTTAGTTTCAGGGCGTTTTGCAAATGGAAAATACCTTTATCAGTTTCCTGCTCCAATAGGTAAAGCCCTGCAAGGCGATATTGTATTTCATACTGTTCTGTATGGTACTCATCTGCCTCTATCAGGGTTTTTATCGCAGTTTGATGCTCACCTATATTGTATAGGGTATCAATCCAAAACAACCAGGTGTCGAGCTGATAGTCTCCAAATTCTACCGCTTTTCGGTAACCTTCTTCGGCTTCTTCAAAAAAGCCCAAACCATTGTTTATGCTGGCATAGCGTTTCCAGTAATGCTTGTTTTCGTTGTCTATACCAATGGCTTTGTTAACGTAATAAAGTGCTTTCTGAAAGTTTTTTAGCCTGATATAAAAATCAGTAATGGCTATCCATGCCTTATCTAAAAGCGGATCTTCGTGTACGGTTTTAAGGTAGTACTTCAGCGCTTTTTCCTTATTGCCAAGCCTTTCGTAGCATTTACCTACCCGTAACAGGGCGAACGACGTAGGGTCGTCCAGTTCCATGGTAATATTGTAGCAATTTATGGCTTCCTCATATTGTTTCAGCTTTTCCAGTGTTTTTGCCTTTTCCAGAAACGCACCTAAAAAACTTTCATCAATAAGGGTCGCATAATCAAATGCCCGTAGTGCCTGTTCATAATTTTTTATGGCATAGTACTGCCTGCCCAGCTGGTGCCATGCTACCTCGCTATACGGCTGCTTGTCTATAAAGCTGTTTAGAAAGTCTATAGCTTCCAGGTTTTGGTCCAGAAAATCAAAGCAATATACTACATTGTACAGTGCCGAATGGTCTTCTGTGTCTTCTTCCAGGCATTTTATAAAATTTTCCTTAGCCATTTCCAGATTATCCATAAACAGGTACTCCATACCCAATAGCGAATATACGTCGGCATAATCATCCGTGTATTGTAACGCCATTTTTAAGAGCTCTACCGCTTTGTCATGCTGGTCGCGCTTGCTGTATATGTTAGCTTTCTGAATATAGATTTCTTCGTTAGTGGGCTCTATGGCATACAGGTCGTTAAGTAAACGTTCGGCCTGTTCCAGTTTATCGTCAAAAACAAGTATCTCAACCTGCACTAATTTTAAGCCTGTTGATTTGGGGTGTTGTTCCAAACCTAATTTTAAGGCCTTCTTAGCTAAATTTATTTTTCCGCAGGCGAGTTAAGTTATGATAATTTCCGAAAACTCTTCAGAGTCATAGACGAATTCTTTGTTGGTTTTCAACAGCGAATCGCACTTTGCTAAGTATAAACTGCGATCTTCTTCCTCGTGACTCAAATTCATACTCCTCTTTCTGTTATATTATCCTTTTTAAAGTTACAAAATCTTCACCTTAACAGGAAATCCTTTAAATATCTTTTAAACAAATTAATTAACAAAATACTGGCTGTTTGCCTGTTTTGTTAGCTTTGTAACTCCTGCATCACTTCATCCATCACTTCAAGAATAATGCCAACCCCCTCGCGTATTTCGTCTTCAGATATGGTTAGGGGAGGGGTTATGCGTATGGCTTTTCCTTCAAACAGTAACCAAAACAAAATGAGGCCTCTGTTGTGACAGCGCAGTATCACCTCGTTAGTGATATCATTGCTTTCCGTCATGGCGGCAAGCATAAGCCCGCGGCCGCGTACATCTTTAATTAATGGATGTACTAAAAGACTACGGAAAAGTTTTTCTTTTTCCAAAGCCTGCGCCATTATGTCAGTCTCCACAATTTCCTGCAGCGTGGCAAGGCAGGCTGCAGCAATTACCGGGTGTCCACCAAAAGTGGTTATGTGACCCAGTTTAGGATCGTGGCTTAGCAGGTCCATCATTTCCGGCGATGCTGTAAAAGCACCTACAGGCATACCACCGCCCATACCTTTGCCCATTACAATAACATCGGGCACTACATCGTAATTCTGAAATCCAAACAGCTTGCCTGTACGCCCAAAACCGGGTTGTATTTCATCGAGTATCATTAATGCGCCCACTTCATCGCAGCGTTTGCGTACTTTTTTAAGGAAGTCGTTATAGGGTTCTATAACCCCTGCGCCACCCTGTATGGTTTCCAGTATAATACCGGCTGTTTTAGTAGTTATTTTTTCAAGGTCTGCCTCGTTGTTGTAGGTAATAAAATCTACATCGGGTATTAGCGGACGGAATATTTGCTTACGCTCCTCAAACCCCATAACGCTCATAGAGCCCATGGTATTGCCATGATAGGCATTAAAGCAAGAAATGAGCTGGCTTCGCCCTGTAACGCGTCGGGCCAGTTTAAGCGCCCCTTCGGTAGCCTCAGTACCGCTGTTTAGCAGGTACGTACTGCTCATGTGGGGAGGCAGGTGCTGTGCAAGCAGTTTGCAAAACTCGGTTGCAGGGTGCTGTGCATACTCACCGTAAACCATAACGTGCGAATACTTATCTAGCTGGTCTTTAATAGCCTGATTAACCCTTGGGTGCTGATGGCCCAGGCTTGCTGCCGAAACACCGGCTACAAAGTCCAGGTAGGGTTTGTTGTCTACATCGTATATATAACTCCCCTTAGCGTGCGAAATTGCAAGGCCCAGTGGGTATTGTGTGGTTTGGGTTTGGTATTTATAAAAATCGTCCAGCATCATGGCTATACGTAATTGAATTTTATTTAGGATTTTTTGAATTATCAGCAGGTGCCGTAGCGGGTGATGCCGCTTTTGGCTTAGGGTGTTCTTTGTCCCAATCTGTTGTTTCCTTCATTTTTTCCAACGGCTTGTCAGTCTGTGCTTTTAGCTTTCCTGTTTTCTTTAGGATTTCCTCGTGCAGCTTCTTTTCATCCTCCGGAAATATATCGTCATGCGTAAGAATCATTTCGTCTCCCCGCCATACAAAACCACTTAACTTTCGCACGTTCTCGGGCAAATCCTTCTCGGGGTAACTTTCACTTTTCGGGCTTATTAAAGATGACACCGAAACAATTTGGTTGTCTTCTATTTCCATATGAATTTTACTGCTAACGCCTTTGTCTATGCCTATCAGAGAGTTATCGCCGTCATACATATAGTAAAGTTTCTCGGTATTACCTACTAGGTCTACCTCGTATAATTTGTTATCGCAAAACCTGCCGTAAAGGTTTTTACCCTTTAGCTGGTTGTACCGTGATTTATCGGGGTAAAGTTTGGTATAAATTGTATCGAGCTGGGCTATAAAAGCATCTTCAAGTACCTTAATACTATCCAATTGCTTTGTAACATTGTCTGAAATTACGTGAATTACTTTGCCGGTTATCTGGCTCTTTCCGTTCCATACTACAGGTCTTTTTATTAATTGTGTAAGGCCTCTTTTTTCATCAGAATGAATAGAGTCGCATTTACCGCTCATGTCTTTTTTGTAAAAACGGGCATCGGTATATCCACGTATTATCCGGCTGCCTTCTTTTCCGGTTACTACCAGGCGCTTGGCGTGTACGTAAACCGAATCGTTTTCAGCCAGGGTTACCGCCTCAGCGTGCTTGGTTACAAAAAGTGAATCCTTAAGTTTAAACACCTCGCCATAATGCCCCCTCACAACATATTTGTTTACACTGTCTCGAACGCTTACGTTGTTTGTAAGGGTAGAAAACTCCCTTTTTTTATCATAATATATATAATCTGCTTTTATCCGCTGGGTGTCGTAGTCAATGTACGAATTTGTGAACAGTTTTGCCTGGTCTTTTTTACTGTCGTAAAACCCTTTTTCGGTATATACAAAGCTGTTTTTACCCGTAATGGTAGACGGGCCAAATACATAGGCATGGCCCGGACCCGTATAGTAATCCAGGTGGTTTGTTTTTAATACTGATTTAGGATTAGTAAGTGTAACGGCTGTGTTAAACTGATATTTTTTTTGGGCAATGTAGTAGCGTCCGGCCTTGCTTTTCAGTACATTATCTCCATTGGTTATAGTGCCGTTAGTGCGGTAATATGCCTGTTGTATATTACGGTCAAAATATACCGTATCTGTAACCAACCTGGTATCTGGCGACTGCATGCTTACATCACCACTTGCAAAAGCGAATTTCTTTGCGCCATTGTATTCTGCATATTTGCTGTTCATGTGCAGGGTATCGCCCTGGTTCATTACCACGTTACCAAAAAGCTTCGCGTAGTCGTCTGCTTCCCAGTAGTACGCTTTATTAGAGGTAATTACTACCCCTTCGTGTTTAAGTCGCACATTTCCGCTAAGTACTACGGCACCCGGTATTTCGGTTTGGTTACGGTCTATAAAGTCGGCGTTTTCTATAATAACTTTACTCTGCTTTTTTTGTGGCTGTTGGGCCACGGCCTGCAGCGAAACCATTATTGTTAGTGCCAGTAAAAGGATGTTCTTCAAAGTGGACAAAATTTGTTGCAAAATTACGTAAAACATTGTTACAACGGGTGTGCCAATGTGTTTATAAAACGCTGCTAACGTGATAAAATTATTAACAACAGGGGTTAAAAAAAACCGCCACTGGGGCGGTTTATATATCTTAAAGTGTTTCTACTCTTTTCTTTGCTGTAAATATGAGGTAAAAACCAGCTATTATAAACGGTATGCTAAGCCACTGGCCGGTAGATAGTGCATTAAATACCGAAAGTTTCTCGAAACCGCCCTGGCTTGATTTTACAAACTCTACTACAAAACGCACGGTCCACAGCAGTACAAGGAATACCCCAAAAATAAGCCCGTGGTATTTGCGCGCCGGTGTTTTCCAATACATGTAGAATATAATGGCAAATACAAATACGTATAAAACAGCTTCATACATTTGTGCAGGGTATCTGTATGGGATTTTGGCCAGCAAATCTGCAAACTTAGGGTTGTTTTCTATCATAGAGTAAGCGAGGTCAGGTGTTTGAGCGCCTGTTGCCCTCATAGCTTCTGCTTTACCTAACCAGTCTTCTCCGCGCACAAATTTTACAGCAGTGGCCATGTTAGGATCTTTAACCTCGTTGCCTATGATTTCGCTGTTAAAAAAATTACCTATCCTTACAAATATACCGCCGCTGGTAACCGGGATTACAATACGGTCTAAAACCCAAAGGACCGGCCTATGTATTATTTTTTTGCTGTACCATACTACAGCAAGTATAATGGCTATGGCTGCGCCGTGGCTGGCAAGCCCTGCAAAACCGGTGAACTCAAATTCTCCCTTGTCGTTCCATCTAAACGGAAGGAAAATTTCTGAAAGGTGATTTTTAAAATAGTCCCAGTCGTAAAAAAACACATGCCCAAGCCTGGCACCCAGTAGTGTAGCTACCACGGTGTATATAAACAGCTTATCAAGCTTATCATCTGTTTCTCCTTCGCGGTCGTATATTTTTTTCATGATATACCACCCCAATGAAAAGGCTACTACAAACATAAGGCTGTAAATGCGAAGTTTGATAGGGCCAATATCAAAACCCTCAGACGGGTTCCAGATGATGCTTAGCGCGTGTGTCATTTCTTACTGTGATTTTTTAGTTTGCTGTGTTAGTAGGGTAAATATAGGTATTGTTACAGTACGGCATGTTAATTAATGGTTGTGGCTGCATTTTTTATCGGGCACAGGGTCATAACCCGTGCCACCCCACGGATTGCAGCTCAGTATACGTTTTGCACCCAGCCATCCGCCGTAAATAAGGCCATGTTTTTTTAATGCTTCCAGCGTATATTGTGAACAGGTAGGGGTGTAGCGGCACGCCGATGGCAGCAGGGGAGATATGGCAAGCTGATAAACCCGAATCAGGAATATAAAGGGTGCAATAAGTATCTGCCCTGCTTTCATAGCGGTTTATTTTACACTAAAGGTTGTACCTTCTTTTGTATCTTTTAGCTCAATGCCCAGGGTGGTTAGCCTGTTGCGTATTTCATCGCTCAGGGCAAAGTTTTTATTGGCACGTGCTTCTTTGCGCATTTCTATAAGCATATTTACAACACCCTCCAGTTTTTCGCCTCCGCCTTCAGCGCCTTTTTCGTTTTTAAGCCCCAGTACATCAAATACAAATGCATTAAGCGCTTTGGTTAAAACATCCAGGTCTGCGGCGTTTAGCGTTTCTTTTCCTTCTTTTAGCAGGTTAATGTACTTAACGGCTTCAAAAAGCTGTGCAATAAGTATAGGGCTGTTAAAGTCGTCATTCATAGCGTCATAACACTCCTGTTTCCATTTTTCGATATCTATTGTAGATGTGGTAGCAGGTTGTATCTCAGAGAGCGTTTCAAACGACTCCATTAGTTTGTTGTACCCTTTTTCAGATGCTACAATAGCATCATCGCTAAAATCCAGGATGCTGCGATAGTGCGCCTGCAAAATAAAAAAGCGCGCCACCGATGGCGAAAATGCCTTGCTTAACACGTTGTTATTCCCCGTAAACAACTCCCTTGGTAAAATGTTGTTTCCGGTAGATTTTGCCATTTTCTTGCCGTTAAGGGTAAGCATATTGGCATGCATCCAGTAGTTTACCGGTGTATGGCCGGTAGCGGCTTCGTTTTGGGCGATTTCACATTCGTGGTGCGGAAACTTAAGGTCCATACCACCCCCGTGAATATCAAAATGATTGCCTAAGTACTTTGTACTCATAGAAGTACACTCCAAATGCCACCCCGGGAATCCATCTCCCCAAGGCGAAGGCCAGCGCATAATGTGCTCTGCTTCGGCACGTTTCCATAGCGCAAAGTCGGCGGGGTTGCGTTTTTCGTTTTGCCCTGCCAGTTCGCGGCTGTTGGCCATCATATCGTCCAGGTTCCGTCCGCTAAGTTTTCCGTAGTTGTGGGTTTCGTTAAACTTTACTACGTCAAAATAAACAGAGCCGTTGCTTTCGTAAGCAAAACCATTAGCAATGATTTCCTTAATGGTTTCAATCTGTTCAATAATATGCCCGGTAGCAGTAGGTTCTATGCTTGGCGGCATGTTGTTAAACAGCTCCAGTATCTGGTGGAAGTCTACAGAATATTGCTGAACAATTTCCATAGGCTCCAGTTTTTCCAGCCTTGCTTTTTTAGCAATCTTATCTTCGCCTTCATCGGCATCGTCTTCTATGTGGCCCACGTCAGTAATGTTACGTACATACCTTACCTTAAACCCTAAGTGTTTAAGGTAGCGGTACACCAGGTCAAAAGATATAAAAGTACGACAGTTACCCAAATGCACATTGCTGTATACGGTAGGCCCGCATACATACATACCCACGTGTCCGGGTACAATAGGGGTAAAGGTCTCCTTTTCGCTACTAAGCGAATTGTATATCTTAAGATGCTGGTTAAGGTAAAGCTGCATATATAAAAAGATTACTATATATTATAGGTGTTTTAATTAAAACTGAGTATCGAGCTGAATGTAGTCTAAAAATTCGCGGCGTACGCTTTCTTCTTTAAACCTTCCTCCAAATTCGCTGGTTACAGTACTACTTTCAATATCGCGGATACCGCGCGAGTTAACGCACAGGTGCTTGGCGTCTATTACGCAGGCAACATCGTCAGTACCCAGAACGCGCTGCATTTCCTGTACTATTTGCATGGTAAGGCGCTCCTGTACCTGAGGGCGTTTAGCATAATAATCTACAATACGGTTCATTTTACTTAGCCCTATTACAGAACCGTTACTTATGTATGCCACGTGGGCACGGCCTACAATGGGTAGTAAATGATGCTCGCAGGTAGAATAAACGGTTATGTTTTTTTCTACAAGCATTTCGCCGTATTTGTACTTGTTTTCAAAGGTAGAAGATCCCGGCTTTTTAGACGGGTTAAGCCCTCCGAAAATTTCTTTTACAAACATTTTTGCCACACGGTTAGGGGTACCTTTTATACTGTCGTCGGTAAGGTCCATACCCAGTGTGTGTAATATACTTTCTACGTCTTTTTTTATAAGTGCTATTTTTTCGTCGTCAGAAAGGTTAAACGCATCCTGCCTTACAGGGGTTTCTGCGCTTGTGGCTACGTGGTTTTCACCAAGTTCGTCATGTATTTCTTCTATTTGACTCATTCTTGTAGTTGTTAAACATAAAATAGTTTGCAAAGATAAACAGAAAACTCTTTAAATATACGTAAACCCGCTTTGGTTTGTAAGGATTTTAAACGTAGGTGTTTATGGTTAAGCTTATGTGTTTTCTTTCAGCTTATCTGTTAAAAGCGTTGCCTGAATGTTAAAATATCCTTTTTTGAAAATTTTACACAAAAATCAAAGAAATAAGGTAGGGTAATCTGCGTTTAAGGTGTTTAAGTAAAAAATGTAACTTTTTTATTGCTTAAAAATCAATTTATCGTAAATTTCGCGGTTCAAAATCTTTTGGTTTAAAATGAAAAAATACTACTTATTATTAATTGTTTGTTTACTGGGGTTAAACATGTTTGGGCAAAGTCCCTGGATTGTTCCTTATTATGATTCAACTGACCCTAACACTAACAATAAGCCTTTGTGTGCCAGTAACTTAGAGGTTCCTAGAACATCTCCGGCTGGTGGTCCCGGTGTGGGTAACATGGGCTCTGTAGGTTGTTTAGGAAGCACGCCAAACCCTAACTGGTTCTTTATCCCTGTGGGCGTTGGAGGAAACATTACCTTAAACCTGTCTCAAACCTCTGCTGCAACAGGTGCTGGTATTGATATAGATTTCATCGTTTGGGGCCCATTTTCCTCGCGCGACGCCGCTACGGTTGCTGTGCAAAATAACCGAAACCTTAACCAGGTAGATTGTAGTTATTCTCCCAGCGCTACAGAAACTATAGAAATACCCAATGCTCCTGCAGGTTCATTTTATCTGCTGCTGGTAACAAACTTTAATGGTAGTGCAGGCTCATACACTATGACGCAGCAAGTAACTCCTGGTATGGGTTATACTGACTGCTCTTGTATTTTAAATATTACAGGAGATAATCTGATATGTCGCCAGGGTGGTACAGCAACACTTACGGGTACGCTTACCAGTTACAACGATAATTTTAATACCGTTGCCAGTAATCAATGGCAATGGAGTGGTCCTTCTGGAGATATACCAGGTGCTAATGGTCGTACTATAACGGTTACTGCGCCCGGCACATATACGTTAAGGGTTAGAAATGATTATTGTAGGGATTTTGTAAGTCAGTCTTTTACGTTATCCACGGTAACATTCCATGTACAGGCTCCTGCAGATCTTACAGCAGGCGCAGATACTGCGTTGCCGTATGCATTTAACCTTGCGCAGAATACACCTCATATACTTAATGGCGAAGCGCCTGGCGACTACGATATTTACTATTACGCATCGTACCAAGATGCGTTAAATGGTTTTCCGTTTATTACAAACGAAAATGCTTACAGTGCCATGAATGGTACTCAAATATGGGTTTCGGTACAAAACGGATTCTCACCTTATGGCTGTATAGACTATTATTCGTTTGTGCTTCATGTTGATGCTTTCCCTACCATTGGCACACTACCTAAGGTTTTTGCCTGTGATCCTGACCATGATGGTATTGAGACTGTAGACCTAACGGTGCAAAACCCTGCAGTCCTTGGCGGGCGCAGTGCAAGCGGTTACACCATTACATATTATTTAAACCAGATAGATGCCCTTGCCGGGGTTAATGCTATTGCTAACCCTCAGGCTTACGTAACAGGTACTGCTACTTATTATGTAAGATTGGTTAATAACTCTAACCCGGCGTGTTTTGACACGGCTAGTTTTGGAGTTGAAATTATAGATAAACCGGTTACTACTGCTCCTGCCAATGCAAGTGTTTGTAGTAATGCGCCATATATATTGCCTCCTCTATCAGTGGGTGCTTACTACAATCAGCCCGGTGGCGCAGGTACGGCAGTTGCGGCGGGTACGCCTATAAGCACTACAACAACCATGTACGTGTACGCTGCAAATTATGGTTATGCGCCAGATGGTACTACAAGATTGTTTACCTGCGATGACCAGAAAAGCTTTACCATACAGGTATCTCAGAGCCCGGTTATTGCGGCAACGGTTCCTATGTATGCTGAAGATGCAGATCGTAATGGTAGAGAGATTGTAGACCTTACAACACAGGAAAGTAGTATTTTAGGAGGTGTAAATCCTAACACTGTTGTAATAACCTACCATCTTTCTCAGAACGACGCCGATAATGATACCGCTGCAATAGTTAATCCGCAGTCATACAACGCAGCCACAGGAACAATCTATGTTCGTGTGGAAAGTGCGGCTAACCCGGCGTGTTATTCAGTAGGTAGTTTCTACGTAAACATTGTTGAAAAGCCTCAGGTAACTGCTCCGGCTAACCAGTCTATATGTAGCGATCAGTCGTATATATTGCCTGCACTAACGGTAGGTAATTACTATAGCCAGCCTAACGGCGCAGGCACTCAGTATCCGGCAGGTGCTGCTATAACTACTACTTCAACCATATACGTTTATTCTGCTAATAATGTTTATGCGGCAGATGGTACTACAGTATTATTTTCGTCTACAGATCAAAAGTCGTTTACAGTTAATGTCGTACAAAAACCTTCGGTTGAAATAAGGCAAGACGTAGACGCGTGTCCTACATATATATTGCCGGGGCTTTCGGTAGGTACCTATCGTACAGCAGCTGGTGGGGCTGGTATCCAGTTATATCCTGGAGATATTATTACCCGTAGCCGTACTATTTACATATACGCTGCTAATACAGATGGCGTAGTTACATGTACAGACGAAAGTTCGTTCAGGGTTAATATTCTTACAGCTCCTGCTTTAGGCGCTGTTACAAACATGGAAACGTGTGATGATCCAAGTAATGATGGTACAGATGTGTTTAATTTAACAATTGCCGGAACACAGGCTATTAATGGTCAGTCTGGGCTATCGGCTTCGTATTATACTTCTGCCTCTAATGCAAACTCATCAGCTTCACCTATAGCTAACCCTGCTGCATACAGAAATACTACCCCGGGTACTCAAACAATTTATATAAGAGTAGAAAATACTACGGGTTGTTACAGTGTAGCGCCGCTTACTTTAACAGTACACCCTAAACCTCTTGTTCCTGTACTTAACGACTTTGTTAAGTGTGATGACACGGCACCGGCAAAAGACGGTAAAGAGATTTTTAATCTTACTAGCCGCGTTGCAGATATTACTACAGATGCTACAGATACTGTAACGTTCTTCCTTAGTAATACAGATGCACAGTTAAATCAAAATCCTATTACAAATCCGTCTGCTTTTATGAATACTGTTCCTGATACGCAGACGGTATATATTAGGCGTGAGACACAATTCGGCTGTTGGGATACAGGTTCATTAAAACTTATCGTAAACCCTTTACCTGACGCTAACCTTACGGTTCCGGTATTTACCTCATGCGAAGAAGTTCCGGGCCAGGGATATTTCAATTTAAACACCATTACCCCGGTTATTACCAATGGCCAGGCGGGATATACAGTTGCCTACTACGTTAACCAGAGCGATGCCTTGGCGGGCAATGCCAACTTTTTAGATGTTAGCGTTCCGTACCTTTCATCAGATGCCACATTATATGTTTTGGTAAAAGATGCCGTTACCGGATGTAGCATTGTAGTAAGCACCTTACTAGATGTCCAGTCGGCCCCTATCATCCCGGCGTTCCCGGCGTTAGAGGAGTGTGATTTTAACAACGACAACGTAGCCAGCTTTAACTTGCAGACACTTATAGACCAGGTTGTAGCGTATTTCGGCACAGGAGTAACCATCTCGCTTCACGAGACCAGCGAGGATGCCAACTTCCAGCAGGGCGTTAACCCTATAACCAACCTTACGGCCTATACCAATGTAAGGGCTAATACCACCAATGGTGTACAAACCATCTACATCAGGGTGAGCAATGCAGCCGGATGTTATG
>JAAXJD010000223.1 GCA_012270005.1 Flavobacterium sp.
ATACCACATCATTAACAATTTAATAGAGAAATCTATTTCTAATTATACAATCACACAGCAATGGAAAGAGGTTTCTTCAAAAACTTAAAAACGAAAAACTCTTCTGGGACATTAACAAATAAGGAGATTAATAAACTACTCTACAAAAATGAATTAGTAATAACTCCACTACTTGAAAAAAATCAAATTGGTGAAGTTAGTGTAGATTTAAGAGTGGGTACGGATTTTCTAACTCAACATCAAGGTCGTGATGCGTTCATTGATACCACAGAAGATAATATTGATAAAAGAGCTATAAAAAGTCATTATACAGAGACTCGCAGAAGATTGGGCGAAACTTTTCTATTGCATCCTTTACAACCAGCTCTATTTTCAACACTTGAATACATTAAGCTCCCAACAAATGTGTACGCGGTTCTTTCCTTGAGAAGCTCTTATAGCAGATTAGGTTTAACTATCTCAACAATTGTCCAACCAGGATACTGCGGTTGTATCTCAGTTGAAATTTTAAATTCTGGAAATACTCCTATAAAAATTATGGCAGGTGCTCGCTTTATTCAAGCACGCTTCGTTAAATTAAACCATCCTACTGATTATTTTAACTACACAAGAAAGTATACCTGCCAAGTAAGGCCAGTATCATCTAAAGCGAATGAGGATGAAGAATTATTACTGTTAAAAAAATTAAACAACCTACCCTAAATCTCCCTCACCACATACGTAACCACGCCCTAAACCACTAAAACCTACCTCCTAAACCCACTAACGACAACCACCAGTGCCAGTACGGACCACAAAATCAGTTGGTAGGTAACTAGGGGCCAACCGCCAAGGTCCCAACACTGCAAACCTGTAAAACTGCCCAGTGCGCCACCTATAAAATAGCTGGTCATGTAGGCGGTGTTAATGCGGCTGTGTGCCGTAGCATCGAGGGTATAAATAGTGGCCACGTTAGTAACCTGGGTGGCCTGTACGCCTACATCGAGCAGTAGCACCGCCCCTACAAACGCCGGTACCGAGTGCGGAAACACCGCTATAAGCACCAGGCTCACCAGTACCGTAACACCTGAAATGAGTTGGCTCTTAACAGGGTTTCCCTTATCGGCAAGTTTACCAAATACCGGGGCAAGCAGGGCTCCGGCTATAGCCAGGAATCCAAACAATCCTATAACTTCGGGGCCGTAGTTAAACGGTGCACCGCTAAGGTGAAAGGTAAGTGTAGTCCAGAACGAGCAAAATAAACCAAACATAAGCGCGCCGAGTAGTGCGGTACGCCTTAGCAGCGGGAAACGCTTTAGCTGCTCTACAGAAGAGCCCAGGAGTTTGGCATAGCTGCCCTCAAAACCCGCGGAAACATTGGGCAGGGTAAACTGCACCATACCCATACACGCAATAACCATTACAGCCGAAATACCGTATACGTAGCGCCAGCCCAGCCACCCCGCTATGAGCCCGCTAAACACCCGCGCCGATAGTATGCCCACGAGTATTCCGGTAAAAATAATACCCACCGTGCGCCCTCGGTTTACGCTATCCATACCGGCAGCCATGGGCAGTATTACCTGTGCGGCCACACTCATAAGCCCGGTAAGCAGGCTAAAAATGCACAGTAGCGCAAAGCTGTTTACAAAGGTGGTTCCGGCAAGTACCAGCACCAGTATGCCCATAAGGGAAAGGATAAGTTTTTTGCGGTCGGTTTTATCGCCCAGCGGCGTAAGGAAAAAAAGCCCGAGCCCGTAACCCGCCTGCGCCAGTACCGATATTATACCGGCCCGGCTTTCGGGTATGTTAAAGTTGTGGGCTATGTCTTTTAGTATGGGTTGGTTATAGTAAATATTGGCTACGCATACGCCTGCGGCTACGCTCATAACGCCAATCTGGGTTTTGTTAATAGTGTGTTGCATGGTGCAAAGTTCGGGAAAAGGCTCCTCCGAAAATTGCAAAAATCAAACCGGGCGTTCTAATTTTATGTTAAATCAGCCCACACCCTATGCCGATGCGCGCTGCTGTACACTGTTTAACGGGCGTATGCCGTGGGTGGTTTGCTGTAGTGCCGTAAGCGTTTCGGGTTTCATTTTAAGGTACGATGCTAAAAGTAGCAGGGGTACTCTGGCGGCAAGCCCCGGTTTCTCGGTGCAAAAGGTGGCATAGCGTTCGGCATCGCTTAGTATGGCGTTATTTTGTATACGCTGCTGTGCCTGTAGCAGGCTGTTTTGTATGAGGGTAAACATAAGGTCGTTAAACAACGGGATGGTTACACGCAGTTGTTCAAAGGTGTCTTCGGGTAGCAGTAACAGGGTGGTGTCTTCCAGTGCGGTAGCAGCGTAGTGCATGGGTGTACCGGTAAGCAGGCTCTGCCTGTCGCCCAGCCAGTGCTGCTCTGGCGCAAACCCCACAGTATAGTTTTGGCTGTTGTATAATGCCGTGGTGGCTACAAGGCCGCTGCATACAAATGCATTGTAGTTAAAATAACTGTTTTGGGCAAAAATAATATCACCCTTGTTATAGTGTACAAGCGTGGCGGCGTTAAGCAGGGTTTGTATTTCGGTTAACGTAAAAGGGGCTTTCTCAAGTAAGTAATTTTTAAAAAGTGTTTTCATGGCTAATGGTGTTTCACGCTGTAATAACAGGCAGAAACTGTGCCCAAATTAGCACGAAAATTCTTTCGTAAGGCAATCTTAAGAAAACTTTAGCCACGTGTTAACAACGCGACTTATTATGTTTTTAGGGTGTAATAATTTGGTTTTTAGTGGTTTAATGTTTTGGTATGGAGTATGTCTGCTGGTTTTTACTTTAACATATGGGCTAACGCTGAGGGTCTGCAAAAAGTGTGGGATGTAATGCCGACCGCGTGCCGGGTATTTATGTTTTATTGCCCAGCGTGTACACTAAAAAGAAGACAATTCCCCAAACAAGCGTAATTTTTCTGTTCATAGCGATGCAATTTTTTTAACGGAAAACTAAGATAGCATTATTTGTTGCCAAAACATAAACAAATTTTAATTTTAACTTAAAAAAATAGCAGTCGCTAATGATTATTGATTGCTTCTGCCTAAGGCATTAGCCACATACAAACACCTTTTTATAATAAATGCAAAACCCTGCAACGTCATAGTGCCTTGCAGGGTTTTGTGTTGATATAACAATGTGCCGTTACAGCTTTTCGGCGCGTTTTATCATAAAGTCTTTGTTGTATTCCCCTATAGATTCCAGTGAGTAGGATTTGAGGTATATCTTTTTTGCCTTTTGGTAATCGCCTGTCATTTCATAGTACAGGCCTTCGTAGTATTCGCCTATAATCTTTTTGGGGTAACTCTGCTTTACCATTTTGGCCAGTTCTTTCAATTCCTCATAAGCGTTGTTTTTCATTATGGCGGCTTCTATGGCCTTAATGTCGGTAAGCCTTATGGGCATGTTTATGCCCAGTTCCTGCTGTATAATGGCGTATTTATTAGCCAGGTAAGCCGTATAGCCGCTAGGCAGGGTAGCTATTTTTTCCTGATATTCTACCGGCGATATGGGTCTGTAAGCCGCAAAAATATCGTACAGCGCACCCGGTACCCCATAAGGTACAAGAGAGTAGTGGCTACCGTTTTTATATTCCTCGTAGTGGTATTTCAGCTTGGGGTTTTGTATGGCTTTTAACCATTCGTCCAGTACCTTAAAGCTTTTTTTCAGCCTGGTCATGTCGCCCTCGGCACTGCACAGGTAATAAAACAGGTTATTTTTTCCTGCTGCTAATGCGGCGGCAAGCTTTTCGTCCATTCCCGGTGCCAGCTCCGGGCTAAAGTTTATATAACCGCGAAACGGCGGATTGTCTTCGTACAGGAAAAAGTTGGCCGTACGCGCAGTAAGGTCGTGCCCGGCAATAATACGAAATGGCAGCAATCGGTAGTTTTTTTCCAGATACGGAATAAGTTCACCACCTATAAACTGAAAAAACTGGTTGCCACTGGGTGCAGGCATACCTGTGGTTTCGTCTATGGCGGTGTCTTGCTGGCGCTGGTCTGCGTCTACGTTATCCAGGGCTACTACTATAACCTCGGGCAGTTCATCCCAGTAATACGCATAAGAAAGCACTCCGGTAAAGGGTTCCAGCAGGTATTCGCCATCCAGCAAAAGTAGTAGCGGATATTTTTTCTTTTTATCAGTAGCGTAGTATGGGGGCAGGGATACCCGTATAGTACGCTGGGCATTTAGCTTGGCGCTAAATACCTCTTCTTGTTTTACTTGCTGCTGCGCTGCAGACGGGGAAAGTACCGCAAGCGTAAGCAACAACGACCATAACCATTTCATTGCTCTACAGTTTTTAGGGGAAAAAGCAGGGCAATATAATCATTATTTTCTTTTATAAAACAGGGAAAGCCCTAAAAATGAGAAAGTTCCTAAAAATATAACAAGAAAAACCTGAGCGCTCCATACAATCCAGCCGAAAGCGGTGCCTGCAGTAAAGGGTACATTGTACGCAGCCAGTACATTAGCAATGGCTACCGGAAAGAAGCCTACACCGCCGTTTGTAAAGGTTATGGCAAGGCTGCCCACCACAAAAGCTACCAGCACGGTACCAAAGCTAAGTCCGGATGTTTCGGGCAGGGCAAAGATGGAAATGTAAAATACCAGCACGTACGTAAACCAAATGTACAGCGACAGCAGTAAAAAAGGCCACTTGTTTGGCATTTTAAATACGCTTAGTGCGCCTTCGGTTATGCCTGATACCTTTTGTTTTATTTTAGCAATCCACGTGGCTTTGCTGTATATGTAATATAACAGTACCGACACAAACAGTACCACTGCGGCTATGCCATATACCATAAGTTTTTGGTACGGTACGTTTTGCACTATGTAGTCTTTAAGCTCATCCAGCTTAAGGGCTATGGTAGCGCCAAGGCATACAATAAGCAGTATGAGGTCTACCACGCGCTCGCTTATTATGGTGCCCAGTGCCTTGTCAAAAGGCACATCGCTGTAGCGGCTTATAACAAGCCCCCGGCTTACCTCACCACTGCGGGGTATAAGCATATTCATAAGGTAGGTAACGCATACGGCGGTAAAGCGCACATAAAAAGGGGCGGTGTAGCCCATGTGCTGCAGGGTATACTTCCAGCGGTAGGCACGTGCCCAAAACCCGGTAAACATGGCAAAAAGCGTGGCGTAAATCCACCAGTAATTGGCAGTTTTAAAGCTGTTTATAAGCTCCGCCTGCTGCTGTGGTGTAAACTTGTTAAGGGTGTATATAATTAAAAAAACTCCCACGGCCAGCGGGAGTATTATACTTAATATTTTAGTTATTTTCTGCTTCATGCGCTACGTGAGCGAATTGTCTTTTTCGTTAGGGAAAACAATAGTGGGTTTAAATTGTTTTGCTTCCTCAAAATCAAGGATACCGTAAGAAATGATAATAATAATGTCGCCGCGCTGCACCTTGCGTGCTGCCGGGCCGTTAAGGGTAATGTCGCCGCTGTTGCGGTTTCCTTTAATAGCATAGGTTTCAAGGCGCTCACCGTTGTTGATGTTCACTATCGAAACTTTTTCACCTTCTATAATATTGGCGGCTTCCATAAGAGCCTCGTCTATGGTAATGCTTCCAATGTAATTAAGATCGGCGCCCGTCACCACTACACGGTGGATCTTGGACTTTACAACTTGAATTTGCATGGGGCAAAGGTAATCAATTTAATGAAATATTGTCTATTAACCTAACGTTACCTAAAAATACTGCAATAAAAGCCCTGTATTTTCTGTTTTCTTTTAAGGTAGCGGGTACAAGGGTATCTTCGTCGGCTATCTCAAAGTATTCTGGTACAAACTCCGGATGCGCTTTAAACTCCTGCGCTACATAACTTTTTACACTGTCTATACTTTCCTGGGCAAAGCGTGTACGCGCCTCTTGCAGTATCTTGTATATAAATGCGGCGCCGTGGCGTTCTTCTGCCGAAAGGCGTTCATTGCGCGAGCTCATGGCAAGGCCGCTTTCTTCCCGGCTTATGGGGCAGCCTATAATTTGTATGGGCATATTTTCTTTTTCTACCAGCTTTTTTACAATTTGCAGCTGCTGAAAATCTTTTTCGCCAAAGTAGGCACGTGTAGGCTGTACTATTTCAAACAGCTTTTTTACCACGGTGCCCACGCCATCAAAGTGGCCGGGGCGGTGTGCGCCTTCCATTTGGTTTTCCAGCCCGTCAAAGTTGTAATGCTGGCTTATGGTATGGCCCTCATACATATCGTCTACGGTAGGGGCAAAGATGATGATATCCTGATTTAGCCCCTGTATTTTTTCGGCATCGGCCTCCAGGGTACGCGGATATTTTTCCAGGTCTTCGGGGTTGTTAAACTGGGTGGGGTTTACAAAAATGCTCACTACGGTAATGCCGTTTTGGGCTACCGATTGTTGCATAAGGCTAAGGTGCCCGCTGTGCAGGGCACCCATGGTAGGCACAAAGCCTATGGTGGTACCGGCCTGTATGTGGTGCTGTAAGTGCGCCTTGAGGTCGGCTTTTTTGCTGAAAATGAGCATTTGTACGCTGTTAAAGTGGGTGCAAAATTAATATATAGTTATAAACTGCGCAAAAATGTTTAATTTTGCATGGTTTTTTGTACCCAAAACTAATTGAATACTGAGATGGAGGATAAGAGGATATTGTACGTATCATCTGAAGTAGTGCCGTATTTGGCTGAAAATGAGGTTTCGCTAATGTCTTTTGACGTTCCGAAAATGATTAACGACCGTGGCGGACAGATACGCATTTTTATGCCGCGCTATGGTAATATTAACGAGCGCAGGCACCAGCTTCATGAGGTTATCCGCCTTAGCGGTATGAACCTTGTGGTAAATGATATGGATATGCCCCTTATTATTAAGGTAGCAAGCATACCAAAAGAGCGCATACAGGTGTACTTTATAGATAACGACGAGTACTTTAAACGCAAAAGCACCTTTACAGACGAAGATGGGTCGTTGTACCCGGACAACGACGAGCGCGCTATTTTCTTTGCAAAAGGCGTGGTAGAAACGGTGAAGAAGCTTAACTGGGTACCCGACATTATTCACGTACACGGATGGCTGGCCAGCCTGCTGCCGGTGTACATGAAGCATTACTACAAAGACGAAGCCCTGTTTGCCGATACTAAAATTGTAACTTCGGTATACGCCCCGGGCTACGAAGGTAACCTTAATGAGGATATGCTAGGCAAAGTACTGTTTGACCAGGTACCTGAGGCCTCTGTGGCAGCACTGGCACAAAGCACTTACGAAAACCTTATGAAAGTGGCGGTAGACCATTCTGACGCCAGCATTATAGCTTCGCCTGCCGTTTCAGACAGCCTTAAGGCGTATGTAGAGGCATCGGGTAAACCGTTCCTTCCGTATGTGGAAAAAGAAAATTTTGCTGCGGCGTATACTAATTTCTATAAAAACGAGGTTTTATAGCAAAACCGTAACAAAAATTCTATGAGAAATTTTTCTTTTCTGAAAAATGTATTCTTTGCCGTAGCCGCCGTGGCACTGGTGGTTTCTTGTGATGACAAGTATGACCTGCTGGGAAGCGATGTGGTAGATGGCGACCTTCATAACAGTATAGTAGTAACCGATGCCGGTGTTACCGCATACGATACGCCAATAGGCGAAATACAAACAAACAACAGTACCAGCAACCTGCTGGGATCGTATAACTCGGTTTTCGGGCGGGTTACAGCAAGTTATGTTACCCAGGTGCAGCTTGCCAGCCCTAACCCATCGTTTACAAACAATATTACCATAGACTCGGTTTGGGTATACGTGCCATTTGCCACCACACAAACAGGTAGCGAAACAAACAGCACTACAAACGAGACAGATAACCTGTATACAATAAACGGTTATTACGGTAAACTAACTGATAAGTTCAGGCTTAGGATTACAGAGAACAACTACTTTATACGTGGTGGCGATGCTGCCACAGGTGGTGTAGACCCTCAGTATTATTATTCAGATGATACACCGGCGTTTGCAGCACAGCAGGGGCAGTCGTTACTGGCGCGTGGTAATGATACCATTGTAAGCTTTAGCGATAAAGAAATTAAAAGGCGTGCTAAATACAGGGCTACAGACGCCGCTGTAACCGATTCTACGGCTGTTATTGCCGAAAGGCTGGCGCCGGGCCTGTTCTTTTACCTGAACAAGAACTTCTTTAAAAATAAAGTGTTAGATCCTTCCAAGTCGTCTCAGCTAAGTACTAATGCGGCTTTTGCCGAGTACTTTAGGGGGGTATCGTTTTGGGCTGAGGCGTACAACGGTGGCAGCACCATGCTATTGCCAAACTTTACTAATGGTTACATAAAAGTGGTGTACAACCAGGATGTGTACAATAACGGTAAACCGGTATACGAAGTCGATGCTAACGGTAATGCTACCACTACCATAAAGCGCACACACCTTACCATGACCATTAACCTGAAAGGTAACCACGTTAACCTTTTTGAAACCCAAAACACAGCCGAGTATCTGGCGGGGGTAACATCAAGCGATGCTACAAACGGCGATAGCAGTTTATACCTGCGCGGTATGGCAGGCAGTATGGCGCTCTTAGACATATTTCCGGATGCGCAGCGCACGGCTCTTGTAAATCAAAAAGCACTTATAAACGACGCACGCCTACGGTTTTATGTAGACCAGTCTGTAACGTATGATAGTATCCCGCACCGTATTTATCTTTACGATGTTACAAATAAGCGTCCGCTATTTGATTACAGTACAGATGGTACCACAGCGGCAAGTACTAAAAACAACAAGTACATTTATGGCGGTATTTATGACGCGGTAAACAAGTGCTACGTTATACGCCTTACAAACCACATAAGCAATTTAGTAAAGTATGCCGACAGTACTAACGTAAAACTGGGGCTTGTACTTACAGATGATATTACGGTAAGTACTAACAGGTTGCTTAAAACGCCTTTTACCGCAGGTGCTACCACGGTAAAAACAACTCCTACAAGTAACACTGTTACGCCACTGGGGGTAAAACTATACGGACCCAATATTCCGGTCGGCGATCAAAACTATGATAAACGCCTGAGGCTGGAAATATTTTACACTAAACCTGACGAGAATTAAACTATGTGCGGAATTGTAGGATACATAGGCCACAGGGAGGCCTATCCGGTAATTATAAAAGGACTTAAAAGGCTGGAGTACCGTGGGTACGACAGTGCCGGTGTGGTGTTGTATAATAACAACGAACTACACCTTTGTAAAACAAAAGGAAAAGTAAGCGACCTTGAGGCTAAAGCCGATAGCGAACTGGATAAATCGGCTAACATAGGTATAGGCCACACCCGCTGGGCTACCCACGGTGTGCCGAACGATGTAAACAGCCACCCGCACTTAAGTAACTCGGGTAACCTTGTTATAGTGCACAACGGTATTATAGAAAACTATGAGCCTATTAAAAAAGAGCTTATAAAGCGTGGCTACACCTTTAAAAGCGATACCGATACTGAGGTACTTGTAAACCTAATAGAGGAAGTACAAAAGCAGGAAGGCATAAAGCTGGGCAAAGCCGTGCAGATAGCCCTTAACCAGGTGGTAGGGGCATACGCCATAGCGGTGTTTGATAAAAACAACCCTGATGAGCTTATAGCCGCCCGTTTGGGCAGCCCGCTTGCCATAGGCGTGGGCGAAGGCGAACTGTTTATAGCCTCAGATGCTTCTCCGTTTATAGAATACACGCCAAACGCCGTGTACCTTGAGGACGGTGAGCTGGCTATTGTAAGCCTTAACAAAGACCTTATAGTACGCAAAATTAAAGACGACTCACTGGTTAACCCGTACATACACGAGCTGCAAATGAGCCTTGAGCAAATAGAAAAAGGTGGTTTTGACCACTTTATGCTAAAGGAAATTTATGAGCAGCCAAACGCTATTAAAGATACCTTCCGCGGCAGGATTCGTGTAGAGGAGGGTATTGTAAAAATCAGCGGTGTAGAAGATAACCTGCACAAGTTTATAAACGCTAACCGTATCCTTATCATAGCCTGTGGCACGTCTTGGCATGCAGGCCTTGTGGCAGAATATATTTTTGAAGAATTTGCCCGTATACCGGTAGAGGTAGAATACGCCAGCGAATTCCGTTACCGTAACCCGGTTATCCGCCCTGATGATGTGGTTATAGCCATATCTCAAAGTGGTGAAACTGCCGATACGCTTGCAGCGATTAAGTTGGCTAAAGAGCATGGAGCGTTTGTATTTGGTGTATGTAACGTGGTAGGCTCGTCTATTTCGCGTGAAACACATAGCGGAGCCTATACCCACGCCGGCCCTGAAATTGGCGTGGCGTCTACCAAGGCGTTTACTACTCAAATCACGGTACTTACCCTTATGGCACTGCGCATAGCACGTGCTAAAGGCACCATGGCCCGTGCGGATTATTTCCGTTACCTGCAGGAGCTGGAGCGTATACCGCAACTGGTAGAGCAAACCCTGCAAACAAACCTTGAGATACAAACCATTTCGTCTATTTATAAAGATGCGCCAAACTGCCTGTACCTGGGTAGGGGGTATAACTTCCCGGTAGCGCTGGAGGGTGCTCTTAAACTAAAAGAAATCAGCTACATACACGCAGAGGGTTACCCTGCTGCCGAAATGAAGCACGGCCCTATAGCACTTATAGACGATAAAATGCCTGTAGTAATCATAGCCCCTAAACAGGAGCACTATGATAAAATTGTGAGTAACATACAGGAAATAAAAGCCCGTAGCGGTAAAATTATAGCCATTGTTACTAAAGGAGATACGCAGGTAAAAAGCCTTGCCGATCACGTTATAGAAATCCCGGAAACCAGCGATGCACTGAGTCCGCTTGTGGCTACCATACCACTACAGCTGCTTAGCTACCACATTGCGGTAATGCGTGGGTGTAACGTAGACCAGCCGCGAAACCTGGCTAAATCGGTTACGGTAGAGTAATTATTGAATTATTTTTATTTGATATACAAGCCATTGGGAAACCGGTGGCTTTTTTGTATTTTAGCATAAACCAAGCTTAACCATGTTACTTCAAAACCATTATCGAAATCTGGCTATTACTTTTTTCATTTGCCTGATGTGGTCTGTATATGTATTTTTTGATTATTTTACAGATTATTCATTTTTAAAAGGTCTTACTCTATTGTATGATTATCTGTTAGGAGCATTACCAGTGCTGGTTATAAGTATGGTTATTGCGGTGTTGCGGTTTACAAAATATCGTAACATTATTATAAACAGCTTTTGGTATACTTTCGGTGCTTATTCTAACTTGTTTTTAGTTTTAGTTTATTCGCTTTACATAATTGTCACACATTCTGTTCGCGAGTTTTTAGGGGCGTTTGAATTAGGCACCATTTTGTATATATCCCATTTATTATTTGGATTGGGATTATTATTTTTTGATTTGTACAGAAACCACGTTAGTAAATCGGCATAATGCTTTGTCCTATGTATATCCAGTAGTTTATATTGCGTAGGCAAAACGAGCATTTCTTATCAGGATTTGGCATGAGCCCTTTTGTAAAGTACGTCTTGCGCCACGGGTATAAGAACAGCTTTTGATACATCACAATCTTTATTTTTCATACTGATTATACAACGATTGGCAGTCGGTTTAGCCATTTTTTTAGAAATATAATTTTTTACCGAACCGTAGTTTTCACTAATCAGGTAATGCTCTTTTTATCTTTTTTTCAGGATATACAAAATCGAGCGCAACACGATTGTCCTGTCCAAGATACGTTACCGTATAGCTGTTTACATTTTCTTTCTCAAAGGTTTCTGCTTTGCTAATATCATTTACACCACCGTACAGTGTTAAAAGGTGCACCTTATCGGTGTTATAAACAGTATCTTTAACATAACTGGAAAATATTCTCCTAAAAGTAGTGCCGTTAACCTCCGCGCTTCCGTAATTTGGGTTCCCATTACTGCTGTCCCTAACAAAATCAAGCTGAAACACTTCATTATTATCCAGCTGTATCTTTGTAGTTTTATTAGGCATAATGCCTTTTGCCATAGCTTCTTTGTAAGGCATGCATACTTGTGGTTTTTTGGTGCAGGATATAAACAAAAACACTATTGCTACCAGCGGTAGAATTGATTTTTTCATTGTAAGGATAGGTTTATGTTTGGTTTTAAAAGTAAATATAAACAAAAAACCCTGCCGTTAAGCAGGGTTTTGTTGCAGTAGCCTCGACAAGAATCGAACTTGTATCAAAAGTTTAGGAAACTCCCATTCTATCCATTGAACTACGAGGCCATCCATTATTTTCAGGGTGCAAATATATGAAATAAACTATTTTCAAAAAAATAATAGTTTAAAAAAATAATGCCCCGTTATTATCGTCTGTTTTTAAGCGCTGTTTCTACTAAGTCGGCCAGTGCATCGGGTCCGGTTACGTTAGTATCTACCGCTACGCTGCCATTGCCGTACGGCCCGTAACGGAAACTCTGTGTTACCCCAAACAGCCCCAGGGTAGGGGTTTTACTGGCACTTGCCAGGTGCATCATGCCGCTGTCGGCAGCTATAAACACCTCTGTAGCGGCCATAAAAGCAGTGATTTCGCGTATGTCGTTACTGTAGAATGATGGCGCTGCAAAGCCTATCTGGCTCACGTTTTCGGCAGGTAACACCTCTACAATGTTATACTCCGGAAAACGCTTTTTAAGCGTTTCATACACCGGGTTCCACCACTCAGGGCCGTAACATTTATTACCTGTAGCAAAGGTGAATATGCCTATGGTTTTTTTATCGTTACCGGTAAGCTTTTCTAATTCAGCCTTGCCGTGTTGTAGTTCGTCTGCGCTAAGCTTTATATCCAGTACGGGCACATCGCCGGTTTGCATGGTAAAGCCAAGTTTACCCAGTTCTTCGCGCAGGGTGTAAATGGTGTTTTTTGCCAGGTGCCTGTAATCCTCATAGCGCTCTGTAACAGCCGTCGTGGGGAAATTAAAAATCTTATACCGCGCCTTGCTCTTATTAACCGATACCGCCCCGCTCGACGACCCGTGTATAACATTTATGGCAAGGTCATATGGGGTGCTTTTTACCGTTTTCCAGGCGGCAAAATACGCGCGAGGCTCGTTTAGCGGACGCTTGGGTACTTTAATGATGTTGCCTATGCTGTTATAGTTTTTAAACAACACATGGCTAAGGCCACCGCGCACAAACAAATCTATCTTGCACCCCGGAAACGTAGCCTCCAGCTCCTGCACCAGTGGCGTAAGCAGCAGCTGATTACCCAGGCGGTGGTTAGGGCGGCTTATAAGTATGCGCTTAATGCCGGCATTACCATCCGGGCCTGCGGGTGGGTTTACAAAATCATGTCCTACATCTTTAGTAAGGCGTTTGGTAAGTTTTCGCCTGTACTCGTTTATGCGGTCTTTAAAAGTTATTTTGCTCATTGGGTTTGTTGCATCAAAAACAAGTGTGCAAATATAGCCCGTAAAACGCAAAGTTTTTCAAAAATAGTGGCTAATCAGCGTTACAGCAGCCTCAGGCTACCCATACCACCATCGGTATTAAGCACCTGCCCGGTAATCCATGCGCTGTTGTCTTGTAATAAAAATGCTATGGGCTGGGCCACTTCTTCTGGCGTCCCCACTTTTTTTAGCGGATTGCGTAGCTGTGCCGCGGTTTTCTTTTCGGGTGAGCCCAATAGTTTTGCGGCAAGCGGGGTTTCGGTAAGCGATGGTGCCACGCAGTTTACCCGCACATGCGGAGCCAGTTCTGCAGCCAGCGAACGCGTAAGCCCCTCCAGTGCTCCCTTAGCCATAGCCACACTGGCATGAAACGGCATCCCCGTACCCATTGCCACCGTGCTTATAAACACTACCGAAGCATTACCCGCAGCCTTAAGGTTAGGCAGGTACGCCTGCACAAATCCGGCGGCGCCCAAGGCACTCACGGCAAAATCAGTAGTAAAATCGGCCGTGCTAAGGCGGTTAAACGGTTTCAGGTTTATACTCCCCGGAAAGTAAGCCAAACCGTGTATGGCGCCTTCTATGGCGGGGTAGCTGCCCGGGTTATAATCAGTGACGGTATACGCTTCGGTATAGCCGCTAAGGGTATCTTTGGTAGTAAGGCCTATAACGCGGTGTCCCTGCGCGGTTAGTAGCACCGCTGCTGCCTGCGCTATGTATGATGATGCTCCTGCAAATACGTATGTTTTTTGTTCCATTACGGGTTATCGTTTCGAAATTTTATTGTTAGTAATAGCGCGCTGGCGTGTACATTTAAACCGGGAGATTTCGGGGTTGCGCCTTTTGGCATGCTTGGTTTTGCAGCTGGTTACCCTATCGCGCCACAGGCGGTAGCTGCTAAACTTCATTTCGCGTTTCATGAGTTCTTTAACGCGGTCTTCGGGAATGCCAAACTGAGCGTATATGGCATCAAAAGGGGTACGGTCTTCCCAGGCCATTTCTATTATACGGTCTAGTTGTACATCGGTAAACTGTGGTTCTATACTTCGTGCAGCCATAAGTTTCGGTATGTTTTTTTAGGATCGTAGTCGGCAGCCTGTTTTTGCGGGTTAAAGCGTCGGTCTTCGCGCGGGTCATTACCCACGCCGGCCACGTAAGCCCAGTTACCCCCGTTGCTTGCCGGGTGATAGTCTATAAGTTTTTCTTCAAAGTATGCCGCGCCATACCGCCAATCTATACCCAGTTCATGGCACAGGTAGCTGGCCACATTTTGGCGGCCTCGGTTGCTCATAAAGCCGGTAAGCTTTAGTTCGCGCATGTTGGCATCAATAAAATCCTGCCCCGTATTGCCGTCTATCCAGGCTTGCAGGGCTTCCGGGTTATGCGGCGGGTACTTAGGAGCCGCATCCCTAAAACCGCCTTTAAGAAACAGTTTGTTGCCATGCTTTTTCATCATAAACCTAAAATAATCGCGCCATAGCAACTCAAAAATAAGCCAGTACGTACTCTTGTTTTCTCCATACTGCTGCTCGTAGCGTTTTACTTCGTGGTAAATTTCCCTTGGCGAAAGGCATCCCATAGCCAGCCATGGGGAAAATTTAGACGAATAATTTTCGCCCACCAGCCCGTTACGGGTTTCTTTGTACGTGGCTATAGCGTGGGTTTTAAACAGGTATTCGTCCATGCGGCGCAGGGCTTCGTCTTCACCGCCGGTAAACTGTATGGCGGCGCGGGTATCCGGGTGTACTTCCTGTAGGCCAAATTGCTCATGGCGGGGCAACTGCAATGGGGGTAGTGCGGGCGAGGTTATATTTTCGGGCATATCAAACACCGGGCGTATTACCGCGTCTTTCTCGGTCTTTTTCCGGAAGTTGGTAAAAATATCGGGTATGTTTTTTACGGTAAACGGCAGGTCTTCGGCGTGGTATAGCGTACTGGTACTGTAACGCATCATTTCGCAGCCGGTTTTCCATAAGGCTTCGGTTACGCGTTCGTCTGTACGGCGTTCTTCAAAGGTTACCTCTTTTTTGGCAAACAGCTTTTTGGCGTTGTACTCCCGTGCCAGTTTTGGCAGTTCTTCCTCGGGTTTTCCAGTTACTACTACCAGGCCGCTGCCCAGTTTCCTCAGGGCGGTATCGAGCGCGGTAAGCGATTGCAGTAAAAACGAAAAGCGGTACGCGCCCGTTTTTTTAAACCCAAAGCGGGTGGTGGCGTAGTGTTCCGGGTCAAAGCAGTACACGGGTACTACTGCCTGGCTTTGTTGTATGGCCCTAACCAGTACTTCATTGTCATGGAGCCTTAAATCGGTTTTAAACCAAACTATTGCGGCGGTCATGTCCTTAATTTTTTAGGGTTTATGTTTCTTTTTTGTAAAGGTAATTCATAAAATTGTTGAACAAAGGTTAAATGTTTTACGCGTCATGGGATTGGCTACATACGATTTTTACTTGAAATAATTTATAGTGGAAAGACTATTTTTTATAAGGTTTAAATCTAATTATTTAATATGTAACTAATTGATTTACAATTGCGGATTTTCCGCAGTTAACATTTCTTTAACAGATTTTGATAAGCCGCCATCCGGCTTTTTTTCTAACATTTGCAATAGCCAATCAGGTCAGTCAAAACCAATTTATGAAAATCCCATTTTTATCATGTGCATCCCCGCCTGATATAATCCCCCCAAGGTTTTGAATACCGTACATTAAAGATAAATACTTGGTTGGTTTAAAATGTGTAAGGGCAGTACCTGTAAAAGGGCTGCCCTTATGCTATTTTTAAAGCCTTAAACAAGTGCTAAACTGCTGTAATTTTTACCGCTGTTACTACCCAAAGCCTACCTTTACATTATTATCTAGACCAACAGATTATGAAAACGCTTAGGCTGCTACTGGGCGACCAGCTCAACATAAAACACCCGTGGTTTACCGCGGTAGATAAAGCCGTTACCTACTGCCTGTTTGAAATGAAGCAGGAAACCGGTTACACCACCCACCACATTACCAAAGTTGCGGCGTTTTTTGCTGCCATGCGCCGGTTTGCCGAAACCCTTAAGTCCGAAGGGCATACCGTGATATATTACGAGCTAAATGATGCGCACAATACCGGCAATCTTACCAAAAACCTTTCGGCACTGATTAAGGATAAGGACTTTAAACGTTTTGAATACCAGCTGCCTGATGAGTACCGGCTGGATGAGGAACTAAAAGGCTTTTGCCAAAAGCTAACTATTCCGTTTGAGGCGGCAGATACCGCGCACTTCTATACCACACGCCATGAACTTCGCGATTTTTTTGAGGGGAAGAAGCAGCTCCTTATGGAGAATTTTTACCGCAATATGCGCAAAAAACATGGCATACTGATGCAAACCGCCACCGTGCCCGAAGGCACCCAGTGGAACTACGACCACGATAACCGCAACGCCTGGAGCGATAAACACCCTGTGCCAAAGGTCCCTGATATAACACACGATCTCTCGGGGATACTTACCCTGCTTGAAAAGGAGAAGATAAAAACCATGGGGCGTGCACCAAAAAACGGCCTGCTGAACCAGCCCCTTACCCGTGCGGAAGCCCTGCAACGGCTAAAGTTTTTTTGCGAACATCAGCTGGAGCATTTTGGCACCTACCAGGATGCCATGCACACACGGGAGGTAATGCTGTTTCATTCTGATCTTTCTTTTGCGCTGAATGTAAAGCTGATTTCGCCCAAAGATGTAGTTACCACTGTGGTTAATTATTACCATAAGCACAAAGGCACTGTAGATATAGCGCAGGTAGAGGGCTTTATACGGCAGGTAATAGGTTGGCGCGAGTACGTGCGCGGTATTTACTGGCTGCGCATGCCGGAGTTTTCCACCGAAAACTTTTTTGGCAATAAAAATCCGCTGCCTGATTTTTACTGGACCGGTACAACCAAAATGAACTGCCTTAAGCACTGCGTAAACAACTCCCTGGATAACGCCTATGCCCACCACATACAGCGCCTTATGGTGCTGGGTAACTTTGCGCTGCTGGCGCAGGTAAACCCCGCCGAGGTAGACCAGTGGTACCTGGGTGTGTACATAGACGCGGTAGAGTGGGTGCAGCTGCCCAATACGCGCGGCATGAGCCAGTTTGCCGATGGGGGGGTGCTGGCTACCAAGCCCTATATATCCAGCGGTAATTACATAAACAAAATGAGCAATTACTGTAAGGAATGCGCCTATAATGTAAAGACCAGAACCGATAAAGATTCGTGCCCGTTTAACAGCCTGTACTGGAATTTTTTGCACCAAAAGCAGGATCAGCTGGGGCGCAACGCGCGCATGGCGTTTATGTACAAGCAACTCGAAAAAATACCGCAGCAGGAAATGGAAAAAATACTGCAACGCGCCCACAGTATTATAAAAAACCCGGATGCGTATTAAGGTATTGGCAGGGATTGTTGTATTTTTACCAAAGCCAATTTGTTTAAATGAAAAACCAACCATTTTTTAGGGCATATCCATTAAATAAGTGGAACATTGTTACCATCGTAGGTTATACTCTGTTTTCCGTAGGGTTATTGTTTTACTATTTGTTTGCAAACCAACCAAAAGTTGGCATTCTTCCGGTTTATCTTATTGTTACACAACTCGGGTTGTATTTTGGCCAGTACCGCGCCATTCGTAATGTTTATGTTCACGCTTTTTGGTTTATGGTTGGTATAGCGCATCTTGTCACGGCATATTATATTGCCCATAATCCTGCGTTAAGCGGTGTATGCGGTTTACTGACAAATACCTTAGCAACGGTTATACTGCTGCAACTATTACGTTTTGCAAGTCTTAAACTGCAAGGAAAAGAACTCGTTGCTGCGGATAAAGGTAGTTTTGATATGTTTAAGGAGAGAAAAATAACGTGGACAGATCGCCTTTTGTTTTTTGTTTACTTTGTGTGCTGGATATTCGGTTTTAAATTCTTTTCTGTTTATTCCGAAAAGTATCTCCTTAATCCTATATGGGTTCATTAACACACCAACCTTTCTTTAAGGCATACCCGCTAACCATTTGGAACAAGCTAACCATAATAAGCTACATTTTATTGTCTGTGTGGTTGTGGTTTTATTATCATTTTACAGAATACCCTTCGCCTAATCGCCTTTTAGGTTATTTAATAGGGACTCAATTTCTGCTGATTTTTTTCAATACTGCGCAATCCGCAACCTGTATATGTACCTGTTTTGGCTTGTGGTAGGAGTAGGTCATGCAATAGCTGCTTATGTTATAAAAGATGTTCCGTTGTTCCAGTTTCCTGTAGGGCATATTAGTGTAACAATGGCAAACACTTTGGTTCTTGTGCTGCTATTACAAGTTCTGCGGTTTTTCAGCTTAAAATTACAAGGACAAGAATTTATAACCCCAAAAGATATTCACAATGAAAGAAAAGCAAGGTGTGTATATTATGTTTGTACATTTGCCTATATGATTGTATTCTTTTTAGGAATGTTTGCAATGCCCAAACGCCCTATTGAAAAACCGAAATCAGAATACATTATTTACCCGCAAAAAGATACTCTAAATTAATCAAAAAACCCCGCAACTAAAAAGCTACGGGGTTACCTATCTAATTAAAACAAGCAATTACTTTACTAAATGCAAATCGGCCAACAGCGTGTTGATAAACGCTACCTCATCCTGGGTAAGCTTTACATTTATGGCTTTGGCATTTGCCACACTCTGCTCGGCATTGCGGGCACCGGCAAGCGCTATGGTTATGCCCGGTTGCTCTACCGTCCAGCGCAGTACAAGCTGGGCAAGGGTAGCGCCTTTGTCTTCTGCCATAGGACGCAGCTTATTAAGCACCTCATTTACACGTTTCAGGTTTTCATCCTTATAAAAATACACATTGGCACGGTGGTCGCCTTCTGCAAATACATGCCCCGGCTGCATTTTGCCAGTTAGTAAACCACGCTCCAGCGGACTGTATGCCAGTATGCTCTTGCCATGATCCAGCACATACGGCACCAACTCCTGTTCTATATCGCGCTTTACCATGCTGTACGGCACCTGGTCGCTTACTATGTTTACGTATTTACTGGCTTCGGCTACCTGCTCGGCAGTGTAGTTACACACTCCGGCGTAGCGCACCTTACCCTGCTTAATAAGCTCGGCTACGGTTTCAAAAGTCTCCTGAATAGAGGTGGTTACATCCGGCCAGTGAATTTGGTACAGGTCTATGTAATCGGTTTTCAGGCGGCGCAGGCTGTCTTCACATTCTTTAATAATGCTTTCGCGGCCGGCATATTTATAAATGTCTATGTCCTGCCCCTGGTTGTTCTTGCTTTTCATAGCAAGGGTTCCTTTAGCCAAATCCCAGCGCATGCCGAATTTTGTTACCAGCTGCACCTTATCGCGCCCCAGTGGCGCTATGGCTTCGGCTACAATGTCTTCGCTGTCGCCCTGCCCGTAAATAGGCGCGGTGTCTATACTGGTTACCCCTTCGTCAAACGATTTTTGTATGGCTTCAATAGCCTCGTTGCGTTCGGTTCCGCCCCACATCCATCCTCCGGCAGCCCATGCCCCAAAGGTGATGACAGACAGTTCTAAATCGGTATTTCCTATTTTTCTGTATTCCATGGTTTTTTACTGTTAATTTGTTTATTCGTGGATTTGTTTATTTGTAAGATGTCCGAAGTCTGGGTAGGGGAATGCCACGCCATCGGGTAAAGCTACTGCCTACTGCGACTGAACACTGATCACTAAAACTACTCCTCCTTAATCTTATTTACAAAAAGGGCAATGCACACGCCAAATACCCCAATAATGGCAAACGACATTTTTAACCCTACCGCATGGGCTATATACCCTATAACCGGAGGACCAAGCAAAAAGCCTAAAAAGCTGATGCTGGATACTGCCGTAAGCGCTTGGCTGGGTTCTATGCCCGGGGTTTTGCCCGCAAGGCTGTACACGCCCGGCACTACCGTACTTACCCCAAGCCCCACCAGCATAAAACCGAGTGCTGCCGGTATAATGTACGGGAAAAATACCGCTATGTACATACCCCCCGAAATAAGGAAGCCGCTAAACGCCAGTACTCTTTTCCGCCCGAAACGCTGGGTGATTTTATCGCCTATAAAACGGCCACTTGCCATCATACTCATAAAAGAGGCATAGCCTACAATTACCAGTGATTTTGGTGCCTTTATTACATCTTCAAAGTATACGCCGCTCCAGTCAAACATTATGCCTTCACTTACCATGCTGCAAAAGCCTATAACGCCCAGCCATGCCAGGGCAGGGTTTATTTTGGGCAGCAGGCTGCGTTTTTTTTCCTGCTCCAGTTTTTTAGGTTTCGCGGGTTTGGTTTTTACCAGGTAACGGAAGTTGGCAAATATAGCCGCATACAGCAGCACCGCCACTGCGGCAAAATGGTACAGCGGGCTCCATTTAAGGTTAACCATGCCCAGCCCTATAAGCGCGCCGGTAAACCCGGCAAGGCTCCACGCCCCGTGGAACGCCGACATTATAGGCCTGCGGTACAGCCCCTCTATAAGTATACCTTGTGTATTAACCGATATATTAGTAAGGTTACTAAATATGCCAAAAAAGAATAACGACAGCATGAGCTGCCATACCTGTGTTGCCAGCCCCAGTGTGGTCATAGACAGTATGTAAAACAGTATGCCCAGGGTAACTACGTTCCGGCTGCCGTAGCGTATTACTATTTTTCCCGAAAAAGGCATCATAACCAGCTGCCCTATCGGTATGGCAAACAGTATGGTACCAAGGTCGGCTTCTGTAAGGCCAAGGGTTTCTTTAATACTGGGTATGCGGCTTGCCCATGTGGCAAAGGTAAGCCCCATGCTGAAGTAAAACATAGATACCGCTATTCGTATGCGGTTTAGGTAGCTCTGCTTGGCTTCTTTATACGCTTTTAAGGGCTTGCGTACCTTCCGGGCGTCATTTAATTCTATATCCATACCTTTTCCTGTTTTTACTTACAAATTTATATACTTATTTCATTACGAATGAGGCTATAAAACAGAGATACTCGGAGCTAGGACGTAGATGCACAGCGTTTTACTAAGAAATTTTGAGGTTGCGCTTAAAGCGCGGGTACACAAGCTGTACATTGCAATTTCCGTAACGCTCTGTGTTCTCACGCCGAAGGTGACACCTCTTTTTTCTCTGTGAATCTCTGTGCTCGCTCCGTGTATCTCTGTGTTACTTTTAAAACTGAAAACTGCGACTGCAACTGAAAACTGTACACTGTTACGCAATTATCTCCATCTTCTTCATCAGGAACGTTGCACTCTTGTTTTGGCAAATGCCCTCGCGCAGGATATAGTCAAACACCAGTTCGTTATTGGTAATCTGCACCTCAAAACACTGGTTTTTCAGGTACAGCGGGTAGTCGTTGCTGGTATTGCACACCTCAATATCGTGCGTGGCAATAACACCTGTACCGTTTTGGGCAATCACCTTTTTAATCACGCCAATGGTACCGCTCTGCTTATCGTCGGAATTGGTTCCTTTCAAAATCTCATCCAAAAGCACAAACGAGCGTTGCCCCTGCATGGCGGTAATAATCTGCTTGAGGCGTTTTACCTCAGCAAAAAAGTACGATTCGCTGTCGGCCAATGAATCGCTTTGGCGCATAGACACCAGTACCGGCAGCGGATGAATCACCGCCTTTTCGGCACATACCGTGGCACCTACACCCGCCAGCACCATATTAATGCCCAGTGTACGCAAAAACGTACTCTTGCCCGACATGTTACTACCGGTAAGGATGCGGAACGGCTGCTGCGTAAACTGAATACTATTACACACACGCACCGTTTCGGGAATCAGCGGATGGCCCAGCTGCGTAAATTCAATGCGGTTGTCTTCCGCTATTTCAGGGAACACAAATTGCGGATTGTTGGCCGCATAATTGGCAAGGCTGTTCAGGGCTTCAAACTCGCCCATAACCGCAAGCCAGTTGTTAATGTTTACGGCGTGTTGCTCTTTCCATACATACAGCCTGCGCAGTATGTGTATGTGGTAGTTGCTTACACCGTTTACCAGCAGTGCGCCAAGCGGGTTAGCCGTATTGTTAAGGTTTGAAAACAACCCCGAAAGCGTACGGATTTCTTTACTCGCGTTAGCTACACGCTGTTGCAGTGCTATGTTTTTTGGCGCGGTAAACTCTTCCTGTTCTATAGCCAGGAGTATTTCGCCATAATTTTTTAGAATCTCATCTATTTCGTCTGAAAAAACGGTTAGTGCTTTAATCTTTTTAAAATGCGAAAACGCGTGGCTCACGTTAAATACAAACAACCACGTAACCGCACTGCTGTAACGCCCCGTAATAATCGAATACGCCACCGCAGCCACAAACGCTACCGGGCCTGCCACACACAGTATGCGCGCGGTAAGCGACATTTTTTCCGGCGGGGTGCCTGCCCATTCTGTAAGCTGGCGGTACTTTTGTGCCGAATCGTTTTTACTGCGTGCCACTGCCGCTATATGCTGCCGCCATGCTGTTTTATCTTTAAGTTCGGCTATGGCGTGCTGGTTCTGCACTATCTGGTCGTTAGGCAGCAGCCCGCCCAGCAGCTTTGCAAAGGTGTTTTTGCCAATGAACGTATAGGTTCGGTTTAGCTGATGAAACAACGACCGCGCCCCAAATATATCCAGGTCATACGTATACATGTGTGTAGGGTCGCTGTATTCTGCCCCGTTGTTAAACGGTATTGCCGTACGGTTCAGGTAGGCAATTTCGTCTTTATTTACCTGAATGAGCTGCCGCAGCAAATTACGCCGCCGGCTCACCTTTTGATGTTTTTTATATACAAAAGCAAAGCCCGCACAAAGCACCCCGACGCCTGCCCAGTAGGCGCCATCGGCATACTTAATGCCCAGGTAACCCATAATTAGTATTAGCGCGGCAAGCACTAACCGTATGATTCCTATAAGATTGTACTGCCTTTGCTCTTTTTCATACGCTGTTTCATGCTGTTGCAGCAATTGGTTGTAGTCGGTTACTTTCAAAACAAAATATATTTTATTCCGCTAAGGTACGATTTAAGCGGTAAGCAGGGAGCATTACAAAACGCGACCGTTGCCTGAAGTCTGAGGGTGCCGTTTAGCAAGCATTCCCCTCCTTCGGAGGGGTGGCTGAAAGCCGGGGTGGGAAATCACTTTATCTTTTGGCTATATAACCCACCCCGCCCTGCGGGCACCCCTCCGGAGGAGGGGAATGTCAGGC
>JAAXJD010000217.1 GCA_012270005.1 Flavobacterium sp.
TATTGGCGGTGTCAACTTCCCAATGGCAGATGCCCTCTGCATTGTCCAAATGCGGTTTTACAGATGCTATACAACCACCACAATTGATGTTCGTCTTAAATTGAAATTCTTTATTTTCCATCGTTTTAAAATTTGATTGTTGTTTGATACCACAAATTTCAGCATTATACCGTTCTGCATTATTGTGGAATTTCTTGTTTGATTTATGCTATTTAATGTTTTAACTTTTCCATTTCAACCGCAGGCTGTTAGTTACAACGCTTACGCTGCTTAATGCCATTGCCGCTCCCGCAATCATCGGGTTGAGGAGGAAGCCGTTTATAGGATATAAAATACCTGCCGCAATAGGAATACCTACTAAATTATAGATAAAGGCCCAAAACAGGTTTTGCTTAATGGTGGCTACGGTCTGTTTTGACAATTTTATTGCCTGTGGTATTTTAGTAAGGTCCGATGAAATGATGGTCATTTTCGCAACGTCCATTGCGATTTCCGAACCTCTGCCCATTGCTATACTCACATCGGCTGTTGCCAAAGCGGTACTATCATTGATACCGTCCCCAACCATTGCTACAACTTTCCCTTTACTTTGCAATTCTTTTACAAAATCTGCTTTGTGCTGTGGTAATACTTCCGCTTTGTAGTGCATAATGCCTGTTTGTTGGGCTATGGCTTTGGCAGTGGCTTCGTTGTCGCCCGTGAGCATATACAAATCAATTCCAATCTCCTGCATTTCTTTGATTGCCTGTACCGATGTTTCTTTGATTTTATCAGAAATGGCTATAACGGAAAGTGCCTGTTTGCTGTCGGCAAACCAAATAACTGTTTTAGATTGTTTGCCCCACTCATCGGCTTGCTTTTGCAGTTGCTCCGCAATACTGATGTTGTTTTCTGCCAATAGCTTTTTGTTGCCTACAAAATAGGTCTCGTTGTTGTGATTGGCTTTTGCACCTTTACCAGTAATGCTGTCGAATAATGCTAAAGAAGTAGTTTGCACACCGTCTAAATGTTTCACTACCGCTTCTGCCAATGGGTGTTCGGATTGCTTTTCAATGCTTAATAAAATGTCTTTGCGCGCATCATCATTATTCAGCCATTTGATGCCTGTTACCTCTGGTCTGCCCTCTGTAATGGTTCCTGTTTTATCTAAAATAATGGCATCAATTTTTTTGGCTAATTCCAAACTTTCGGCATCTTTTATCAAAATACCTTTTTCAGCACCTTTACCAACTCCAACCATTATAGCCGTAGGGGTGGCCAATCCCAAAGCACAAGGACAAGCAATAACCAGTACCGTAACAGCGGCTAACAATCCTTGCACTACGCCATTATCGCCACCCAAAAAGAACCACAAGATAAATGTGAGAATGGCAATCCCTATCACAACCGGAACAAAGATACCGGCAATCTTATCTACCAACTTTTGTACCGGTGCTTTACTGCCTTGTGCATCCTGTACCATTTTGATGATTTGGGCAAGCATTGTTTCCTTGCCTACCTTAACGGCTTTGAATTGGAAACTTCCTTTTTGGTTAATCGTTCCTGCAAAAACTTTTTCGTTTTCTTTTTTCAGTACAGGCACAGGCTCGCCACTTAACATACTTTCATCAACGTAAGAACTACCCGAAGTTACCATACCGTCAACCGCAATTTTTTCTCCGGGTTTTACCAGGATAACATCGCCTGCGTTTACCTCTTCAATAGCGGTCTGTTTTTCCGTTCCGTTCGCTTGTAACACAATGACGGTTTTAGGCTGTAAACCCATTAATTTTTTAATGGCGGAAGAAGTATTGCCTTTGGCTTTTTCTTCCAATAATTTTCCTAACAAAATGAAAGCAATAATAACGGTTGCCGCTTCAAAATATACGTGTGCGTGTAATCCACGCTGATGCCAAAAGTGTGCAAACAACATATTGAATACACTGAACAAGTAGGCAATACCCGTACTTAATGCTACCAATGTATCCATATTGGCAGAACGGTGTTTTGTCTGCTTCCAGGCATTAATGAAAAATTCCCTGCCCAACCACACTACAACAGGTGTGGAAAATGCCCACATAATTTCATTGCCATAAGGCATATCCATAAAGAACATACCGATAAACACAACTGGCAATGACAGGATAATTGCCCATACTGTTTTAGTCTTTAGCTTTTGGAACTTTTCAGCGTGGATAGTTTCTAATGTTTCCTGCTGTCTGGTTTCATCTTCTACCAATAAATCATAACCGACTGACTGTAACGCCTTTTGAAGTTTGGTAGTGTCGGTCATATTAGGCAGGTACTCAACAGTCAGATTTCCCGTTGCAAAATTTACAGAAGCGTTAACAACGCCTTTTTTATACTTCACAATACTTTCGGCACTGCTTGCACAAGAGGCACAAGTCATACCCAATACAGGAAATGTGTGTTTTACGGTGGAAACACCATAGCCTAAGTCTTTGATTGCGTTAACAGCTTCGCCTATTGCTTCGCTGTTATCTACCGTGATAGCTGCCCTGCGGTTGTTTAGCTCTACTTTGTGGGTTTCGATGCCTTTAACCTGTGCTAATCCTTTTTCAACGACTAGTGCACAATGTTCGCTTTCTACATCTACCAGCGGAAGATAAATGATTTCTTTATTATTCGTTGCCATATCTTGATTGTTATCTATTTACATTACAAAATTGGCAATAATAAGCACTGAAGCGGTTGTGGAATTCTGGAATGGATTTGTAAAATTTATCTACACTTTATCCAACGGTTTTCTTTTTTCCTCTTTAATCTGTTTGAAATGGCTCGGTGTCAGCCCGGTAATTTTTTTGAACTGATTGCTTAAATAGGCTACACTGGAATAGTTCAGACGAAAAGCAATTTCACTCAAAGACAATTCATCATATACCAATAGTTCTTTTACCTTTTCAATCTTTTGAGCAATAAAATACTTTTCAATAGTAGTACCCTCTACCTCTGAAAACAGATTGGACAGGTAATTATAATCGTGATGCAGTTTACTGCTTAAAACATCTGAAACGTTTGTTTTTGTATCATTGTCCTGATAATGTACAAGGTCAATAATGCTGTTTTTTATCTTTTCAATGATGCGGCTTTTTCTATCATCTATTAATTCAAAGCCTAACAAAATCAGAGCCTTTTCCAATTTATCTTTTTCTTCAGTTGTAGGCTCTCTATCCAATATTACTTCTCCCAATCGGATATCTTTTACATCTAACCCGAATTTATCCAATTCATTTTGTACCACCATGATACAGCGGTTGCAAACCATATTTTTAATAAAGAGTGTCGTCATAATCTTATTATAGATATCAGTAAATGTACAATTAATCTATCCCATAAGCGCTCAACGGAATTAATTTTACTTTACCTAACCTATTTAGTTTGGGATATGACATTACAAGGACAAGTTTTAATATCATATAATACTAAGACATTTACTACCGCAACTATAGATCACTACAGTTTACTTTGCTCAACAAATACTCGTTCATGGCAAAAGTAACCCTCAAATTATGTTGTAAGCTCCCCCAAAAACAGTACAGTTTAAAAGTAGAATTTTTATTAACTTTAAAACTGTAATTATGAAGACCAGTAAATTCACCCCTACGCAGATTGCCAAGATTCTGAAGGAGTTTGAATCAGGCAAAGATGTTGATACCATAAGCCGTGAGCATGGTGTCAGCAAAGCTACCTTTTATAAATGGCGCCAGCGCTATGGCGGCATGGAAGCCAGCGAGCTCAAGCGTGTAAAAGCCCTTGAGGAAGAAAATGCAAAGCTTAAGCGCATGTATGCCGATCTTGCCCTTGAACTGGACATGGCTAAATATATTATCGAAAAAAAGCTTTAAAGCCTTGCCATAAAAGAGCTAGAGTAACCGACCTGGTTAGTGTTTTCCACAACGGTAAAAGCAAGGCTTGCCGCCTCTTACAAACCAGCCGGAGCAGTTTGTCTTACCTGTCAGTAAAAGATGACGCCCAGCTTATTAAACGCCTTGAAGGCTTTGCAAAAGACCACCCCCGGGAAGGTTTTTGGAAGTGCTATCACCGCCTGCGCAATAGCGGTGATAAGGTGAACCACAAACGCCTGCACAGGGTATACAAGCAACTTGGGCTGCCCTTACGCAGGAAGGTAAAGAAACGCCTGCCTGCAAGGGTTAAAGAAGCTATTGTTATTCCCGAGGGCTTTACCCATACCTGGAGCATTGACTTTATGAGCGACAGCCTTGCAGGGGGCAGGAAGTTCCGCAGCTTTAATGTAATTGACGATTACAACAGGGAGGTTTTGTTTATTGAAACAGATTATTCACTCAAAAGCAGCAGGGTAATATGGGTTTTAAAACACCTTATAAACCGGCACGGTAAGCCTAAAAAAATACGGATGGATAACGGGCCGGAATTTGTTGCTAAATTAGCCCAGGAATGGAGCACGGTAACGGAAATAGAATTTAAGTATACCCAGCCCGGAAAGCCAACCCAAAATGCCCTGATAGAACGCTTCAATAAAACATATAGGGAAAATGTGCTTGACGCCTATCTTTTTGAGAGCATTGACGATGTACGGGAAGTCAGCCACCAGTGGGTTCAGGACTATAATAACCACAGGCCTCATGATGCATTAGGAGGAATCAGCCCAGCCGCCTATAGGATAAAAAACAATACAGTTGATGAGCTTCGTTCCGCTACGGCTACGCCTTCGCTACACTCAGCTCATCAACTGTTAGAAACATAAGATTAGAAATAACAGTATTTTTTATACTTTTAAATCGTACTAAAAGAGGGAAGCCTACAA
>JAAXJD010000216.1 GCA_012270005.1 Flavobacterium sp.
GTACTGGGGTGGCCCGTGGGGCTGGGGTGGTAATTACACCTCTGTAAGTACGCAAACCGAAGGCACGCTGTATATAGATATTATAGATGCCGGCAAAAAAGAACTTGTTTGGCAAGGCGTAGGTAGTGGAGTGCTTACACAAGACAGGGATAAAAAACAGGAACGCATTAATGAGTTTGCAAAAGAAATCATGGCGCAGTTCCCTCCAAAGAAAGAGAAATAATTTATTTGTAACCCAATATAGATAGCCCGGCTGAATTTCAGTCGGGCTATTTGTTTTTACCTCAAAAAATATGGGGTTTACCTCATAAAGTAAAAACGAATGGTTGGGGTGCTTACATTTGGATTAAATCTGTTACGGATTTAATTACACGTACGGTAAGTGAGTAGACTGTACGGGTGAGTAGTTTTATGTTATCTTAAATTTCATTTATTACTTTGTCCTAAAAGCCACAGCCAAGCTGTGGCTTTTAATTTATGGCATTTGTAATAAAAATCATTTACACGTATAAAATAAGTTATAAATAATCAGTATAGATTGTTATTTATAATAAATTCGTAATTTTACAAAGATAACATTACACAAACACTACGCATGGACGCCGCATTTCAAAGTAATCCGTTAATAGACCGCCTGCCTGCACATTTAAAACAGTTTATAAAACCTCAGGACTATGAGGAGTACACACCCATTAACCAGGCTGTGTGGCGCTATGTAATGCGTAAAAACGTAGACTACCTCAGTAGGGTAGCCCACGAGTCGTATTTAGACGGGCTTAAAAAAACCGGTATAGATGTAGACCACATACCCAGTATGTACGGCATGAACCGCATACTTAAGGAAATAGGTTGGGCCGCGGTTGCGGTAGATGGTTTTATTCCTCCTAATGCTTTTATGGAGTTTCAGGCGTATAACGTACTGGTAATAGCGTCAGACATCCGCCAGCTGGAAAATATAGAATACACCCCTGCACCAGATATTATACATGAAGGTGCCGGGCATGCGCCGATTATTGCAAATCCGGAATATGCAGAGTACCTAAGGCGTTTTGGCGAAATAGGTTGCAAGGCCATATCTTCGGCGCGCGATTATGAAATTTATGATGCCATTCGATTACTTTCTATATTGGAAGAAGCCGAAGGTACTCCTGCCGAAGAACTTGAGGCTGCACGCCGCAGGGTAGATGAGCTGCAAAATGAGCCTGCCGAACCCAGTGAAATGGCGCTAGTGCGTAACCTGCACTGGTGGACGGTAGAATATGGACTCATAGGCGCGGTAGATAATCCTAAAATATACGGCGCCGGTTTGCTTTCGTCTATAGGCGAAAGTGCTTGGTGCATGACTGATAATGTAAAGAAGTTACCTTACGATATTAATGCGGCGTATCAGGGTTTTGATATTACCAAGCCACAACCCCAGCTTTTTGTAACGCCTGATTTTGCCCACCTGAGCCTTGTGTTGGAAGAGTTTGCTAATAAAATGGCATTGCGTACCGGCGGCCTTAGTAGTGTTAAGAAGCTGATAGACAGTAAAGCACTGGGTACTGTGGAGTTGAGTACAGGGTTGCAAATTTCGGGTGTGTTTAGCAACGTGATTGAAAACGAAGGTAAGCCCGTATACCTGCAAACCACGGGGGGCACCGCGCTGGCATACCGCGAAAAAGAACTTGTAGGACACGGAACTGATTATCATGCTGAAGGCTTTGGCAGCCCGGTAGGGAAACTTAAAGGCATAAACCTCTCTATAGAAGACATGAGCCCGCGTGATTTACGCGCGTACGATATTTACGAAGGTGAAACGGTAACGCTGGAGTTTGAAGGCGACATTGTGGTTACAGGCGAGATTATTACCGGAAAGCGGAACCTACAGGGGAAAATTATTCTTATAAGTTTTAAAAACTGTACGGTAACCCACGGCGATACGGTGTTATTTATGCCGGAGTGGGGTATATACGATATGGCAGTAGGGAAGAAAGTAATTTCGGCTTTCTCAGGGCCGGCAGATGTGCACAGCTTTAACCTTGTGGGGCATGTGCCTTCCTCTAAAACCATAAAGGCAAAGAAAACGCCCGAGCGTATAGAACTGGAGTCGTTATACCAAAACGTGCGCGACCTGCGCGAAGGCCGCACTGCTACTTTAAGCCTGCACGACGTATTTTCTGCATTGCAACAAAAACATGGCGATGACTGGCTGCTTTCGGTAGAAATTGCAGAGTTGCTTCATGCACAAAACAACAATGTGCTGCTGGATGAGGTAGTGGCACATTTGGAACAACTGAAACTAAAACGCCCTAAGGTAGCACACCTTATTACCGATGGGCTTTCACTGATATTTGAAAAAGAAAGTGTTAACTAATCCAAATTTAAAAGGCTCCCGAAAAGGAGCCTTTTTATAGGGTGTAATAGTTTACAGCAGTGTACCCATATTTTCATCGTTTACAGTTTCGCCATTGTATTGCAGTGTCCAGCCCTTACTGTTTGTAAGGATTAATATTTTACTCAACTCACTTAAAAAGCGGTTTTGTGCATTTTTCTTTAGGTTACTGTTCTCTATTTTTTTACGCATAGCTGCTTTTACCTGCTGATTTATTTTATTGTAATCATCGGCTGTAAATTCATTAAAAGTACTTTCCTGTACATCATAAAACTTAATGTCGGGCGAAATCTTAATTTCTTCCTTTGGCAGGTGGGTAATGGTTATGGTTTTATCTGCCTCGTTGATTTCATATTGCAGTTGTTTCAGGTCGTAGCTCACCGTAGCATCTGTATTAACCACTACAATAGCTTTTTTTTCAAACGAAATATAATCACCCAAATAGCTGTTTTTGTCTTTGTAGGTAACTACTTCGCTATAATGCCCTTCGGTTACCACAAGCTTAGAAACGTTTTTAATCTGCTCCTGTATCATAGCCGATTCATCAAACGTAGCGGTATCTCCTTTTTTAAATTCGCAGTACCTAAAAGCCAGTAGTAGTATAATCAGGGCGCCAATGCCTATAAGTATTTTTTTACGCATTTTTATTTTGAATGTACATATTATTTGGTTTAAAAGCTGTTATATCCTCCTTAAAATTTAATGTGAGGGTGTAGCTTTTGCAGTGCTTTAACCTTTGAATCCAGATTATCTGTAAATTTTTTATGGCTTTCAGTGTCCGGGTTAAAAGGGCGGTGGAGCAGGCTTTTTTGTATGTTATCTACCTGCTTCATGGTTTGGAGTGTTTCTTCACTGATCCAGCTTTCGGCAAATCTTTCCCAAATGTAATCAATGGCCACCTGGTTAGGGTGAATCATGTCTGGCGCATAGAAACGATAATCACGAAGTTCGTCCATCATAATTTCGTAAGAGGGGAAATAGCAGCTATTTATACTTTGTGGTTTATGGTTTATGGTTTGGTGCAATCCCGAAATTAGGTTGGCTTTGCTCCATTGGTTTTCGGTAAAACCGTCTTTTATGTGCCTTACGGGAGATACAGTAAAAATAACCACAGCATCTTTATTAACCGAGTTTATCATTGCCGTAATATTTTGCAAACTCTGTTTTATCTCATCAACGCTAAGAAGTTCTTTGCTGAATTGTTTTTGAGGTACCTTGTGGCAGTTGGCTACCAGTGCCCCGGTTGCTACAAGCCGGTATACCCATGAGGTGCCAAGAGTTATTGTAATATGCGTGGCGTTTATTAAGGCAGATTTTAAATCGCCACTTGCCTGGTTAAGGTTTCCTAGTAATACAGAAGATGTAGTTGCGCTGAGGTCAGAGTGCGCATCAAAATGATTCCAGCGGTCTGCATGAAAAAAAATATCTTGTTCGGTAAACGATACATCATTTAATGCAAAACGGATTACTTTTTCCAAAGCAACAGGATGAAAAAGTATACCAAAAGGGTTGATGCTAGCGCTAAATTTAAAGTAGTTGAATTTTTCGCCCATATTTACTGCAAAGCAGGAGCCTAAAGAAAGCACGTGGGAATTGTAATTTATTTTAGGATGCCCTTCATGTACAGGCACTACGGTACTAAACTGCATAAAAAAACCTTTATACAAAGGTATCTAAAAAAAAAATCAGGGGTTGAATCATTTTAGAATTCAACCCCCCTTGGTTACTTTAGTATGTATATTGCATTACGGTTTGGCTACCATCGGCTGTGGAGGTTGTTGCCGTTAACGGATAGTCCATATTGTAGGTGTAGCTGGTAAATGTGGTTACCGATGCGCCGCCGGTGGTGGTTTGCGTTCCGGTAATATTGTTTGCCCCGCCTTTGTAGTCAGAAAGTATTAGAATACCGTAGGCATACAAGTTTTTAAACGGATTGTTAAAATAGTCATACGAGTAGTTTATTACCGTGGTACCATCGTCATATTTTACAATATTGCCATTAGTTGCCATAGTCAGGGTTAGGGTGCGGTAAGGGGTGGTTTGGCTGTTTTCATCGCCTTTCAGTTCTGTTACTCTAACTGTGTTGCCACTGTAGGTGTATAACGATCTTACAGAATACTGTGCATAAGGATTAGCCAGATTGTAGTAGTTTTTAACCCTGCCTGCAAAGCCGGCAGCGTCATACAGGAATACATCTTTTTCTACCAGCCCGCCGTTTTGGTAAATACGTTTTTCGGTTAAATACTCGCCTATATAATTGTACGATTCCGATGTTCCGTTGCTGTAAGTAGCCGTTGTAATGCGATTGCCACTGTATGTGTACGTTGCTGTTAGCTGAGTGCCATCTGGCTTGGTTGTTAAAATACGGCTGGGAAGC
>JAAXJD010000227.1 GCA_012270005.1 Flavobacterium sp.
GATTATGATACATGGAAGGATCCAGTTAACAGTCTTGGACATGTTATTGGATTTATAAACTTTTCTTATGTTATTGTAGTATCAAAAATTAAGGACTAACCCTCAATGATCATTACACAGCCCATAAAAAATCTCTGGGTTTTTAAACCCTGGGTACCTAACTGGCTGGCGGTTTTTGTGCTGTTTTTTTGCCTGTTGCACTGTATGGTGCTGCTTGGCGTATATACCAGTAACATTACCTATTCGGCTAGTTTCCTGGATGTAGAAGTGGAAGATTTGCAGTTTTCGCTCTGTGTTACCTACGGCACCTTTTTAGCCACGCTCCTGGTAGAAAGCAGGCTGTTTAAATTCTTTCCGCCAAAAAACTACTTTCTGGTAATATTCAGCCTGTCTGCCATAACATTTGTGGCATCGGCATATACAAAAAACTATGTAGTGTTTTTGCTGTTGCGTGTAGCGGAGGGAGTTTTTATGGCCTTGCCGTGGCTGCCGCTAAGGCAGTTACTCATCAGCCGGTTTACTACCCGAAACGCCGTAATTATAGGCTTTAGTGTTACCTACGGCGCGCTGCTGCTGGCATCACCATTTATAATGAACATAGCAGTATACCTGCTCGAAAATTACGACTGGCGCTATATGGCGTGGGGTTCGGCGCTGTTTCAGCTTACCTGCGTAGGTTTTATACTTATTACATTTACCAATAACCGCATGCAGCGCAAAGTACCGCTGTACCAAATAGACTGGGCGAGTTTTATACTGGTACACATTACCATACTTGCCGGGGCTTTTGTGTTTATTTATGGCGAAAAAAAATACTGGTTCCAGTCGGCCCAGATTGTAACTGCCGCTGTTGGCGCCCTGGTGTTTGCCGCGTTGTTTTTAATGCGGCAAATTACCGCCCGCCGCCCGTCGTTTAACCTCGCGGTGTTTGGGTACCCTAACCTCCGTATTGGGTTCTTTCTGTTTGCGGTGTTGTATGTAGCGCGTGCCACGCTAAACATTTGCCACAGTACCATGTTCACCGTTTGGAACTGGGAACCTGCCCGCGTAGCCCATGTGCAATTTATAAATGTAGCGGGTAATGTAGCCGGGATGATTTTGGCGGGAGTGTGCCTGGCGCGCGCCGTAGCCAGCCGGTACATTTTTATTATGGGCTTTTTGCTCCTGGCCATGCACCACCTCTGGATGACGTTCCTGTTTGTGCCCGACGCTTCGTTAGCAGATATTACGGCACCGTATTTTTTGCAGGGCTTTGCCGTGGGATTTTTGTTTGTTCCGCTGGTGTTGTTTACGGTGTCATCTGTGCCGAAAAAGCTGGCGCCATTTTCGGGTACTACGGGCGTTATAGGGCGTTTTTGGGGCAGTACCATTGGGTTTTGCATCATGCAGAATATGCAGATTTTCCTTACCCAGAAACACTACCGCAACATCAGTTTAGGGCTGCTGCCCGAAAGCCCGCAACTACAGGACAGGACTGCGGCAGCGGTACAAAGATTTATGGCTAAAGGCTATGCCGAACCTGAGGCGTACAAACTGGCTATAAAAAGCCTTACCCAGGCCACAAGAACGCAGAGTACATTACTTGCCAATATGGAGATATTTACAGTAGTGGGCTACGTATTACTGGCTGTGGTAGTGCTGCTGTTGTTAAACAGGCAGTTGCGTTTTAGTTTCGACCTGTTTAAGAACAAGGTGTGGGGAAGCTAGTAGAGTTGGATTTGAGGATGTGTCCGATGTCTGATGTCCGGGGGCTGATGTCCGATGTGTGGAGATGGCAGAGTGGTATTGCGCTCTTTCGAGGGGTGCCCGCAGGGCGTAGTGGGTTCAATGTGCAGGAGTCTTACAAAGGAGTTTAAAAATAGTGTAAGGTCGGGATTGATGATCCCCTGGTTTTTATATTTTGGTTGTTGTGTAAACCCCGCGGAATGTGTGCCGCGGGGTTTTCCTTTTTTGACGGTCGTATGTTGCGCTGGGCTGGGTCATTGCGAGCGAAGTGCAACGGAGCGTGGCAATCTCAATAATGATAATTACATTTCAATTATATCATCATTTAAAATATCGTTGAAATAGCAGGCCATATTTTCTGATATTTTTTTAAATATATCAGGAATTAAAATAGAAATATTTTCTACAGTAAGATCTGCATCCATGGGGTAACCATGGTATTGATATAAATATAGTTTTATATCAAACTCCTCATTGTATTCAAGTTTTAGAAAGGGGTTTTTTGTTTGATAATTTTGAAAATCTGATAGGTGTATAAAAGCGCATCCGAATTTATAAACATAATGAATATAGCCCTTTAGTTCGTTAGCTTTCTCTATCATGTCTTTGTCGGTTATTTGTTTACTTTTATTATTTTCGGTCAACATATTCCATTTTTTACCTTCTAAAGTTAAAGCCATAAGCCTTTCTCGTTCGGGTATATTTGGAATCCTTCCTAAATACATAATTCTAATAAACGAATCTAGTTCTTGTCTCAATATTGAGATGCAATTCCCAAAGAGTTTTTGCTCAAAAAGTAGTTGAACTGCTTTTTCATTTTCTGCACTTCGATTTTTGATTAGATTTATAAAGTTTTGCTTAGTATCAGTCATTAGAGTTTGTGATGATTGGGTTAATTTTTAATTCAAAATCACTGTATAGATTTTAATTGGTGAATTTATGTCGTCCTTTAGATTGCGTCGTCGTGCCTCTTCGTATAACGAGCGAACGAAATACCGGGTTTCCAGTCGAATACACAAATGCACAAATCAACGCATCCACAGGTATTCAAATTAACAAAATCACCCCTCTGTAAATCCACCAAAAAAAGCCTATTTTTGTAGAAGGGTGTTTTTTATCCCTCTCGACCTTTAATTGCTTTAAAATCCAATAGTTGCTATGTACCTGATTTTCGACACGGAAACAACCGGATTACCAAAACGCTGGGATGCTCCCATAACCGATACTGACAACTGGCCGCGCTGTATACAAATCGCGTGGCAGCTGCATGATGATATGGGCAGGCTTGTAGAGCACCAGGATTATCTTATCCGCCCTGATGGGTTTAATATACCGTATGATGCCGAGAGGATTCACGGTATAAGTACAGACCTTGCCCTGGAGCAGGGTATTCCGCTTACCGATGTGTTGGGCAAGTTTAACGAGGCGTTGTCTAAGGCCTCGTTTGTAGTAGGCCAAAACGTAGGCTTCGACGTTAATATTATGGGTGCCGAGTTTTACCGCTACGGCGTAGAAACCCGTATGGGCAGTATGAAGGTGCTGGACACCTGTACCGAAATTACGGCTGATTTGCTAAAGTTGCCCGGCGGGCGTGGCGGCCGCTATAAGTTGCCCACTCTTACCGAGCTTCACGAATACCTTTTTGGCGAACCCTTTGCCGAAGCCCACAACGCGACTGCCGACGTGGAGGCTACAACACGCTGTTTCCTAGAGCTTTTAAAACGCGATATTTTTACCGCAGAGGAGCTTGATGTGCATCCGGGGTATTTTACGGAGTTCCGTAATTATAACCCGCAGCCCATACAGCTTATTGGTTTAAAGCACATTAATCTTAAAAAGGCCAGTGAGCAGGTACGCCAGCGCCTTGAGAAACTACAGTCGGCTAAGGGGATAGAAACGGAGGCCCCTGCCGAAATGATAGATATTTCGGGGGTACAGTATGTGCACTTGCACAACCACACGCAATTTTCGGTACTACAATCTACTATTAGCGTTCCTGATCTTGTAAAGGCAGCAGCCAAACACAAGATGCCCGCCGTAGCCATGACCGACCATGGTAACATGATGGGGGCGTTCCACTTTGTAAGCAACGTGCTTAACCATAACAAAGCTGCCGAAGCTAAGAACAAGGCTGCTATTGAAGCAGGCGAGGAACCTACAGAGGTGCTTATGAAGCCTATTGTGGGTTGCGAGTTTTTTATCTGCGAAGACCATAAAGACAAAACCCGTAAAGACAACGGTTATCAGGTGGTGCTTTTGGCCAAGAATAAAAACGGTTACCACAACCTGGCCAAAATGGCTTCTATAGCGTATACCGCAGGGTTCTACTATGTGCCGCGTATTGATAAAAAGGTGGTAGAGCAGTACAAGGAAGACGTTATGGTGCTGTCGGGTAACCTGTATGGCGAAATTCCTAATAAGGTACTTAACATTGGTGAAAACCAGGCCGAAGAAGCATTGCTGTGGTGGAAAAACCTTTTTGGCGACGACTTTTACATGGAGCTGATGCGTCATGGCCAGGAAGACGAAGACCGTGTTAACGCATCGCTTATAAAGCTGGCACGCAAGCACAATGTAAAGCTGGTTGCTACTAATAATACCTATTACGTAAATAAAGACGACAGCCACGCACACGATATTTTGCTGTGTGTAAAAGACGGCGAAAAGCTGGCTACGCCTAAAGGTCGGGGTCGTGGATTTCGTTTTGGGTTGCCTAATAATGAATACTATTTTAAGAGTGGCGACGAAATGAAGGAGATCTTTAAAGACCTCCCCGAAGCCATACACAACATACAGGAAATTGTAGAAAAAGTAGAAGCCTATTCGCTGTACCGCGATGTACTGCTTCCTAAGTTCGACATACCGCAAGAGTTTCAGGTTGCTGAGGATAATGAAGACGGCGGTAAGCGTGGGGAAAACAACTACCTTCGTTACCTTACCTACCGCGGTGCCGAAAAGCGCTACACCGAAATTACCGATGAAATACTCGAGCGCAGGGATTTTGAGCTCAATACCATTA
>JAAXJD010000179.1:0-557 GCA_012270005.1 Flavobacterium sp.
AATCTCGTTGAATTATGGGAATTTCAACCTTATTGCTCAATATTTCAATGTAATTATTTCTCATTCATTTCTACTATTTCAGGTTTGTATAATTCTACGCATTTACGGATTTCATTTGAATAAGCGTCCCGCTCGTCCTTTGTCCAAACAGAATAATGTTGGCTGTTGTCAGATGCATAATATTTTAGAAAAATCCGTTTGGTAGCTAATGGAATAAATGCTCCAGTCCTGTCAGCATCAATAATTTTTCTACGTTTTACTTCAAAGACAGAATTGCTCAAAGAAATATTCTCTGTGAGACCGAGCAAAGCCATATTTTGGATTTTATGCAGATATTCGTTTTCATTGGTATTGTCAGACTGGATAATCTTTAATATTCTCTAAAATAATATTTTGAAATAATCGTAGAGATATGTTATTTCATCTATATAAATAACATGATTTTTCTAGTTATGGAGATCTTAGAATATCATATAATTTTTCTGTAACTCAAAAAACATCACGGGCTGGAACTCCTGTTCCAATTGTATATGGAGAAATTTTTACAGGCTCTGTCG
>JAAXJD010000179.1:567-23306 GCA_012270005.1 Flavobacterium sp.
CGTTTTCATTGGTATTGTCAGACGGGATAAGCTTTAATATTCGCTCACTTAATATTTTGAAATCCTCGTAGCGATATGTTTTTTCATCTATAGAATTGGCTTCAGCGATAACTTTCTTCGCTTTTTCCTTATCGGTGGCAATATTCAATAGTATGTTAGTATGTGAGCGAAGCCAACCAAACCATTCCTCTCTTTTATTTTCATTAATCCCTTCAATATTTTGTGCGTGAATATGTTCCAGACTTTTTGTAATATTTTTATACATTTCAAAGGGGAAAAATTCGTTACTGTTTTTATTGGCTCTTGTAAGTTCTATATTGGTTAAAAGTAAAACCCTGATAATTTTATTATGGTCACTTCTTCGGTCATAGCCCAAATCTTCCCAATCATCATCAATACTGTTTGCTATGAGCTTGTTTATTTCTTTTTCAAAATTTTGTTTTGTATTTTCCTTCTTGGTTTGTATCAAATTTCCAATAGATGTGCCTATAGCAATCAGATAGCCAATTTTGTGGTAAAGATTTTTATCCGAATACCAATAAGCCAGTGAACGATATATTTCTTCTACCTCAATCCACTTTTTCCAAAGTGAATCAGCGGTTTCCTTTTCATCGAAAAAATGAATAAAACTAAATAATGGGTCTTTTTCATTTATTTTTTTGTCAGAAATGATGTCAAATAAATATTCGATTTTATTGCTATATCTATCTTGTTTTTCATTTGAGACAAAAGCCCAAAATTTTGGATTGTTCAGCTGGTTTTCAATTTCATCCCAAATTTGTACCAATTGAGTTCTGCGTTTTATTTTGTCTTCTGCTGACATTCCTTTAAAACTGTCTGAGTTTACAAATTTTGCTTTAATCAATTCAGCACTTGTCAGGGGGATTTTACCACGATTGAGCCTGGTAAATAATTCCTCGCTTTTTTGCTCCGAATCCTTTATTTCATACCAAATGACCTGAACACTCCACTCGGGGAGTAGCTTATCTCCTTTATCGTTGGTCAGGATACTCGGTAATATAATTTTGAGCATTTCATCCTTTACCTGTCTCGGAATGCCTTTTTGTCCATCTTCAAACCATTCTTTGATACACTTATAGGCCTCGCTCATATAGTATAAGTCCGGTTTGGTGCTGTTAATTTCATTAGTCTCCAGAAAAGCTTTGGATTCAAGTCTTGTTTTGTAATAGATGGAATATAGGTTATCTAAATAACCTTCGGATTTCAAACTATCCTGAAGATATTCTAATGTTAAATAGCTGATAATACGATGGAGAGTTGTTAGGCGCTGTTGCCCGTCAATCAACTCCAAGCCTTGTGTAATATTGCCATCAACATCATGCCAATCAGCTTTTCTTACCACTACCGGCTGTAAACAATAAAATGTGTTTCTATTATTAGGCTCTTGCCTGTACTCCCAAATATCATTGAGCAATTGTAAAACATTAGTTCTTGTCCATCTGTAACCTCGCTGGTATTCAGGGATATAAAAATTATAACCCAAAAGTTCGGTTATGCTTAATGTCCTAATTTGATTTTCTTGCATAATTTGTCAAAATCTGTTTTTTGTCACTAAAAGAAATGTAAAATCAAAATGATAAATTTTGATTACCGTTCAAATAATATTTTCACTCTGTGATTGCTTGAAACTTGCCTTTTTCTTTAAAGCCATAAGCTATTAAAAGTATGTTTCATTAGTCGCTAAATTACAAAAAAAGTCAAGGCATTTTGTCTTGACTTTTCTAAACGAGCGTTGTAAATATTGGTTCAGAGTTGCGAAACGAAAGACTGTTCCATACCCTTAAATTTCTGCGATACCTTTTGCATATCCTTTCCTACCTTCTCGTTGAGTATCTTGGCGTAAATCTGTGTGGTGGCAATATTTTTATGTCCCAACATCTTGCTCAAGCTTTCGAGCGGAACGCCCTCGCTTAGAAACAGCGTGGCAAACGTATGGCGTGCCAAATGAAAAGTTACTTTCTTTTCTTTAAAGCAATCGATTAGTCTGGATATTCTTTTTAAGCTGTCATTGCAGACCGTGTTTGAGGGTACAGGGAAAACCCTGCCATCCTTTGACAAACCTGCATATTTTTCAATAATCATTTTCGGAATATCCAACAGCATTACATTGGAGGATGTAGCCGTTTTCTTCCTGCGTATTATAATCCACTGGTTGTCGTCAAAAAAGTCCTGAAGATGGCTATTTTTCAATGCTTTCATATCGGAATAGGAAAGCCCAGTAAAGCAGCTGAAAACAAACAGGTCTTTGACCAGTTCATCTTTTCTTTTTTCACAATTAAATGCTACAAGCTGTTCCAATTCATTTCTCAAAAGATAACCACGGTCTCGGTCTTTTTTGGTGTTCTTGTACTCACTGAACGGATTAAAGGCAAGATGCTTCCTGCTCATTGCCAATCGGCAAAGTGTGGTAAACCCAATCATATATACCCAAACCGTATTATGCCCCAAATCCTGGTCATTGCGCAGGTAGTAATCAAAGTCCTGTACAAAGTCAGGAGTAAGGTCGTTAAACGACACATCGGAATAACCGTATTTCACACGTGCAAAATTTCGCAGGTGCTTTATGAGTGTCCTGTACCTCCGGTAAGAACATATAACCCTAAGCCCGCTACCCACTTTTTTCTCGAAGTCCAAAAGAAATTGTTCGCAGAACTTGAAAAAGGTCAGTTCCCCGCTTTCCATTCCAAGAAAGGCATTTTTAAGTTTCACACTGTTTACCGCTCCCTTGTTCTTCAGAATTTTGGAATAGCATTCCTCCATACCCAAACGTATCTTGTCCAGTTTGGCATTCATATCCTGGGCTTCCCGGATTTTACCTAAAACCCTGCCGTACTTCAAATCCCAGTTCGATGCGGTAATATCCAACTTGGTGCTGAATGCAGATTGCTTGCCGTTTACGGTAATCCTGCACATTACCGTAACTTTTCCGTTTTTCTTCGGGGCATTCTTTTTAAGGTAAAACAATACCTTAAATGTCGATTTTTTTGTCGTTTCCATACTCACAATTCTTAATGATAAAATTAAACTTATGTGAGCCACAGAACAATATGAAAAACTACGCAAAAAGCTGCAAAACAGCATTTTAAAGAGAACCTTTTGGGTGTTTAAAAGTAACGTTTTAGTAACCTTACTTTTTCCTATTCTTGCTTTTTAATGCTTTTTCCCGCATTACCAAAAAATCATAAAACGGCTGTAAAGCCTTTATTTACAACCATTTTTCCTTTTTCTAATCTTTGATGTATTTTTACTAAAACTTTATTTTAAACTTGTCTTAATCATTAATTTATATAGGAATAAATTTGTTAACAAACCCGTAAAATGGGTGTCACTTTAAAATAAGATGTGTCAGTTAGTTTTGCGCCAAATTATTACCAATGCGAAACAAACTACTATTACTCATTTCATTTATAGGGTTAGCATCGTGTACAGAAGACAGGGATATTCCTGTTATAAGTGCGCCTACAAACCCAGACTATCAGGTGGTGCATTATTGGAACTTCAATGATACAAGCGCACTAGATACCCCAACCCAAACTGCCGGTGGCGCAGCGTTTACGTATGCAGGTGCATATTTTGACGATGTAGATCCGGGAACTGACCTTAATGCCCGTAATAACGATGTTGCAGGCACAGGCTTGCGGTTAAGAAATCCGTCAGGTGATTTCGTGGTTAGCCTTCCTACCACAGGTTTTAAAGATGTAGTGTTTACGTTTGCTACCATGCGCACGTCTAACGGTCCGCAAAACCAGTCGGTCTCTTATACGCTTGATGGTACAAACTTTATAAACACAGGTCTCTCTAATAGTGAGATAGGTGTTTCAGAGCAGTTTGTGTTGCAGCAATTTGATTTTTCTGCCATAGATGGCGCTGATAATAACGCTAATTTTAAGATAAAAATTTCGTTTAGAACTAATGCCGACTTGGCTACAGGTAATACCCGTTTTGATAACATTACGCTTGACGGTATACCTACAGCCGGCGGGGGCAACTCCGGTGGCGGTACGTCTAAGTTTGAGCTGTTCCATTACTGGAATTTTAACGATGCTACGACTACGACTACATTAATAGCTCCTAATACAGGTAGCGGCAGCCTTGCCTATAGCGGCGCTTACTATGACAGTACTACCGAGTCTACCGACATGAATGCACGTAACGGAGATGTTGCGGGTACTACATTAAGGCTGCGTAATCCATCGGGTGATTTTATAATGAATCTTCCTACTACCGGGCATAAAAACATTAATGTGACGTATGCTACCATGCGCACCGGCAGCGGTTCTGCTACTCAAACCGTATCGTATACTACAAACGGAACAGATTATGTAACTACAGGCATTACGTCGGTGTACAACATAGATGTAGCTTTTTCACTGATCGCTTTAGATTTTTCTGCTGTTCCTGCGGCTAACAACAATCCTAATTTTAAGGTTAAGGTTTCGTTTGATGCTGCAAGTGGCACGGCTACCAGCGGTAATAACCGTATAGATAACCTAACTGTAGAGGGTGATACTTTATAAAATTACACATGAAAAAAATAATACTATATAGCGCGGTATTGTTAGGTGCATTGCAGTTGCAGGCGCAGAAACCGCAAAAAATAAAACCCGTTAAAAAATTTGATACCAAAGTTGCCGAGCCTAGCGACATAGCGCTGAATGCCGCAAAAGATGGGTTTTGGATTGTAGGCGATGGCGGTGTTCTGTATGAGGTAAACCTTGACGGAACCATACGCCGGCAGGCCGATTATCAGGGTCTGGACTGTGAGGGTGTATATGCTGAAGGTAAATATGTTTATGTGGCCGAAGAACTTTCGCGCAAGATTAAGGTGTTTGACGCTGCCACACTTAAAGTGGTGCGCACAGTAACCGTACCATACAATGGTGCCCGTAATAAAGGATATGAGGGCATAGCGTTTAATAAAACAAACGACCGATTTGTGGTGGTGGTTGAAAAGTCTCCCATAAATATTTTTGAGCTTGACAAGGATTTTAAAATTGTAAACGAGATAAACTTAGGAAACATAGCTAAAGATGTTTCGGCAATTACATATTATAATAATAGTATTTGGATTTTGAGCGATGAAAGCATGATGGTTTTCAGGCTTAACCCTGCTGATTACACGGTAACTGGTAGCTGGAAATTACCAATACTAAATCCGGAGGGATTAACATTTGATGCAGAAGGTAACATGATTGTACTTTCAGATGATATGCAAACCATTTACTCATTTACTAATCCCGAAAAACAGCAGTAATCCATGAAAAGAATAGTATATTCCGCTATAACCATGCTGCTGTTAAGTACTGCAGCACAGGCCCAGCTTATTATTACAAACGGGGAGCACGTTATGGAGATTTCCGGTAGTGCCTCTACATACTACAATCAGCGTATATTAAAAGAAGGGGAGTACGATCACAGTAAAGACCGCTTTAAACTTCGTGATGCCCAGATTAATATAGAGGGCCGTATTAAAAATATTTGGGAATATAAGCTGCAGGCAGACTTTGCCGATATGAGTGCTAACACTGCCGGTGGCGAAATAGATCCTGAAAATCCGGGACTGATGGACGCTAACGTAACCTACAAAGGTTTAGGTTTTTTAGAGATTAAGGCAGGATATGGCAAAGTACCGTATTCGCTTAGTTCTATGGTACCGTTTACGTTTTCTCCATACTGGCAAAGAGCAGAACTTACAAGAGGTTCGCTTTTCAGCCGAAGGGATGCCGGGGTAACCTTACATTCAGCATTATGGAGGCAGCGTATTAATCTTTATGCAGGTATATATTCGGGGCTTGGGGAAATGGCACTTATTGGCGATAACGACCCAAGTGGTAACCCGGAGTTCATTGGCCGTGCCGAATTTAGCTATCCTGCGCGTTACCGCTACAGGCTTAAAGACGACAGGCACACACCCGTACCAATGTTTATGATAGGTCTTAACGGTCGTTACATGAATAAACGCCTGCCCGACGGAGAGGTTTTTCCTGATAATACCCAAAGTGAATATGGTATGAAGGTGGTGGATGGTAAAAAATACGTGTATGGTTTTGATGCATCGTTTATGTACCAGGGATTTTCGGCACAGTTTGAAATGCACCAGATAAAAGGGCAGCCTGTTAAGGCAAGCGACCCGCTATATCAGGGATTGAGTCCTGCGCAAACACGAGGTTATTTTTTGGCAGGAGGCTACATTGCAGAAGTTAATTATCATATAGCAGCTATTAATACTATAGTTTCAGCCCGATACGAAGAGCTTGATCTTAGCGATTTGGTAAAAGGGAACTCACAACGGTTTTCTCCGGCAATAGCATATCAGGTAAAAGGTTTTGATGCAATGGTTAAATTTCAGTACTTTAACATTTTAAAGGAGGAAGCTATAGATCCGCTTAAATGGAAAGAACAGTACCGCCTTGGTATACAGTTTAATTTTAACTAAGTAAAAACACTAATACTACCATAATGAAAAAACTATTACTTTCGGCTGCGGCATTATTTGCAATTCAGTTTGCAGCCACAGCACAAATCAGCACACTGCCCTACACGCAGGATTTTACCGAAGCTTTTAGTGCTACAGGTACTAATGTGCAAATATACCCTAACTACACGGCTAACGAGGCACAGACAAGCACCCGTATATTTTGGGATCAAACCGATTATAACAGTGCTCCTGCAGCACTTAGCGTAATACCTACAGGTGGATTTGATGGCCAGTTGGTGCTTGATTTTAACCTGGCAAACTACAGCAATGTTAACCTGGCATTTATGGCTAAATCTATGGCAAACGGAACAGGTACAAGGCCATCTACACTTACACTTGCGGTTTCTACAGATGGTGGTACTACATGGATAGGTGACCAACTTGTTGCCACATTACCAAACGAAAACCAAACTGCCTTTACAGCATACACATACACGCTGCCCGCAGCCGTAAACAACCAGTCTGCGGTTAAGCTAAGATTTTTTGTAAGCACAGGAACAGGCGGTAGCGGTACCCGTGCCAAGGTGGTTATAGATGACCTAGCGTTTTCTGTTTCTCAGGTAGTACAGCCAACACTTTCGGCTAATGCCACATCGCTTACATTTACACAAACGGTGGGTACACCAACCCAGCCGCAAGTAGTTGCTGTAACAGGTTCTAACCTTACAGCAGATGCTACAGCTACTGTGGCTGCACCTTTTGAAGTTTCATTAAGCCCTACTTCAGGTTTTGCTACTTCGGTAACTGTTCCGCAAACATCGGGTGCTATAAACGGTACTACATTATACGTACGCTCAAATGGTAGTACAGCAGGTACCTATACAGGTACGCTGAACATAGCCGGCAGCGGAATCACCGCCAGCGTAGCCCTAAATACAACTTTAGTTGTTTCTACAGCTTCAAACCCTGAGCCGTTTAACCTTGCTTCAGGTAACTATACATTTAATGCGTGGCCGGCAGAATCTGCAGCGGGTACGTATCCTGCTAATATGAAATTTTGGGCTCATGCTTCTACAGACCCTACTATAGATGTAGCTTTTAACGAAGATTATTCTTGTCTTTATAGCCTTACTACACGTTCGCGTTTTTCTGGTCAGGGAGATGCCGGTATCTCCATGGTTAACACCGGTAGTGCCCAGTTTACAGGCGTTTGCGATGGTAGTGACCCTACACAGGCTACAGGTGATACAGTACTTAACGGTAGGGCAGGTGCAGTGGTGTTAGCGCTTAATACTACAGCAAGGCAAAATATTACTGTAGCATGGAAAGGTGCTACCATTGCACAGAACAACAGGGTATATGCGCTTAGGATGCAGTACAGGATAGGGGCCGGTGCACCGAACACTAACTGGATGGATATAGCCGATGGTACAAATAATTACACGCAATACCAAAGTGCCGAAACCGGTAATACGGCTTCATTTACTACCATGCTTCCTGCCGATGCTAACAACCAGCCGGTTGTACAGGTACGCTGGGTATATAGCTATGTAGAAACTGGCGTAACCGGTAGCCGTGCTGAAGTAGCCCTTGACGATGTAACGGTAACCAGCGATGAGTACCTTGGTTTAGATGAGGTAAGCAATAACGAATTTGTTATGTATCCTAACCCTGCTAATAGTGTTGTAAACTTTACCAAACCGGTAAAAGTAACTCTATACGATTATACAGGTAAAACAATATTCAATTCAGATAAAGAAATAACGACGCTAAACGTTTCTGGGTATGCAACTGGCATTTACCTTGTAAAAACGGCAACTGGCGCGGTAAAAAAACTAATAATAAAGTAGTGTTAGTTTCGTGTTTTTAATTTTTCCGTCCGGAAAAATGATCCCGCCTAATCTTGGCGGGATTTTTTTTGCGTCATGTATCAATGTATCAATGTATCAATGTATCAATGTATCAATGTATCAATGTATCAATTGGTATATTAAACTACCATTACATTAGTACATTAAACCCGTTGCATTAAATATTGTTACCGTTTCCATTGCTTCATTTACGTCATGCACACGTAGTATTTTAGCACCCTTGACTAAAGATATGGTATTAAGTACCGTTGTGCCGTTAAGTGCTTCCTGTGGCGTAGTGCCAAGCAATTTATATATCATCGATTTCCTTGATATACCACTTAGCAAAGGCAAACCGGTAATTGTACTAAAAAGTTCCATTTTGTTCATTACCTCGTAATTTTGTTCCAGCGTTTTGGCAAAGCCAAACCCAGGGTCTATGATAACATCATCAATACCGTGAGCGCGTGCTGTATTTATTCGTTCAGCAAAGTATTTCAGCATTTCGCCCACAATATCCTCATAGTGGGTAAGAGTAGTCATGGTTTGCGGTGTGCCGCGCATGTGCATCATTACATAAGGTACTTTGTACTTGCCCACTGTAGCAATCATATCATCATCGAGCAGGCCGGCAGCAATGTCATTAATAACAGAAGCCCCGCTTTCTATGCACGCAGCAGCTACTTTTGCCCTAAAAGTATCTACAGAAATAATCGCTTCAGGGAAATGCTTTAGTAACAATTCCACTACCGGCACGGCACGCTGTAGTTCCTCGTCTTCCGTTACAAATTCGGCATTTGGCTTGCTGGAATACGCGCCCACATCTATAAATGTGGCGCCTTGGCTAAGCATTATTTCTGCCTGGTTTAAAAGCTGGCTTTCATCTTTGTACTTACCGCCATCAAAAAACGAGTCTGGTGTTACGTTTAATATCCCCATTACTTTTGGGGTGCTCAGGTCTATGAGTTTTCCTTTACAGTTTATATGCATACGGGCTAGTTTAATGCACCTCTTGGGCATTGGGGCGTTTTTTAGTACATTTGAACAAATTTCAAAGCAAAGATACTACTAAATGAGCAATACCTCCCTGCAATATGATAAGGTGATAGCTGTATGCCGGCAGCTGTATGCCAATAAAATGAAAGACTACGGCCCGGCCTGGCGCATACTGCGCCTGCCATCGCTTACCGACCAGATATTTATAAAGGCGCAGCGCATCCGCAGCCTTCAGGAAAACGAAGTGCGTATGGTAGATGAAGACGAAACCGGCGAGTTTATTGCTATTATAAACTACTCTGTTATGGCGCTTATTCAACTGGACAAGGGTGTGGCTACCCAACCCGACCTAACCGCAGAGGAGGCTACAAGGTTATACGATGAAAAAGTAACTCTTACTAAAAACCTTATGCTGGCCAAAAATCACGACTATGGTGAGGCATGGAGGGACATGCGCGTAAGTTCGCTTACCGATCTTATTTTACAAAAACTGCTTCGGGTAAAACAAATTGAGGATAATAAAGGGAAAACCCTTGTAAGTGAAGGCATAGACGCTAATTATCAGGATATGCTTAACTATGCCGTATTTGCACTCATCCATCTTGGCTTTGCCCAATAACATCTCATTAACAAAAGACGTTGGTTTAACCCCTAAATTTGAGGAAAACTAATTAAAATGAATACAGCAACAAAACAAAACATATCATACGTGCTGCGTGGGCTAGTTGCATTTTTATTCCTGCTTTCGGCAGTAGCAAAAATGTACCCTTCGCCGTACTTTGCCATTTCTACGTTTGAAATGAAGCAGCTGGTACCATTGGGCTTTTATGAAGGTATTGCCGTATATCTTTCGCGTATCCTTATAGGTGCAGAAATAGCCTTGGGGTTATTACTGTTACAACCGCATTATTTAAAGCGTGTGGTAATACCCGCTACCGTGGCCTTACTGGGTTTTTTTATAATACCCTTACTTATAACCATTGCCGGTGTTTGTATCTCGGGTAACTGTGGTTGTTTTGGTACACTGCTGCCCATGACGCCGCTAGAGTCGGTTTATAAAAACGTGGTTACCGTGGCGCTATTGGTTTGGTTGTACAAACTGTTACCTTCGGGGTCAGACCGAAATAACTTCTTTATTCTTACCACGGTGCTGTTCGCGGCCATACTAAGTGTATTTATGTTGGCACCAATTAAACCGCAAAGCAGCGATACTACGTTTGACGTAGGCGCACCCATACCTGAAGACATGCCTACAGATCGTCTTGTAGCTCCTGCTGTAGATAGCGTTGCCCCGGCAACCGAAAATTCAACAACCACAACCTCTATAGCACCATCTGAAAATAGAACTGATCATGCAAAATTAGAAACAGCTGCACCTGTAAAGGCTGAGGTACCTACAGGGCCTGCGGCTAAGAAATCGGTATATTCTAACTTTTTTGCAAATGCCGATAAGGGTAAGAAAATCATAGGAATGTTTGTGCCGGGCTGTGAGCATTGCCGTGACGCAGCCAAACAAATGACCGAGTTGAAAAAGAAAAATAAAGATTTCCCTGAGCTGCAAATCATTTTTATGGATGAGGAAGCAGAGAAGATACCTGAGTTTTTTGATTATGCGGGAGCCAAATATCCATACAAAATACTGGATATTGTATCATTCTGGAAGCTGCTGGGTAATAATAAAGATACCCCGGGCGTTTTGTATCTTTGGAATGGAAATGTTATTAAAGAATGGCAGGGCATAGAAGGGGAGAAGTTTAACCCTGCGGCTTTGGCCAAAGAACTGAATAAAAAATAATGATACAGAATAAAAGGCTTAAACCGCTTGTTGCGGCTATCATTGTATATTTCATTGGTTTTTTCCTGTACAAAGGATCTAACGGAAATCTTGCATTGGTAATTCCCGGTGCATTGTTTATGCTGGCAGGTGTTGTACTTAATGTTATATTTATGATAAGGATTTTTAAGGACGTATTTAATAAAAAAGATTGATTCGCTACTTGCTACATAAAACAGGCTATGCGCTCCTTACATTGTTTGGGGTGGTAACCGTTATATTCTTTTTATTTAATGTGCTGCCCGGAGATCCTGCCCGTATGATGCTGGATCAAAACGAGAACAGCGAACAACTTTCTTTAATCCGTAAAAAGTACGGGTTTGATAAGCCTATAGTTACACAATACCTGTATTACCTTAACGATCTTTCGCCATTATCGTTTCACAGCACAAATGCAGATGATTATACGCATTTGTCCGAGGGGAAATACAGTGCAGCAAAACTCTTTACAATTGGCGCTACAACTACTGTAATTAAAGCGCCCTACCTACGTGAAAGCTTTCAAAAAAACGGTAAAAAAGTAAGTCAGGTTATAGGCGAAACCCTTCCGAATACTGTAGTACTCGCTTGTTTTGCCATACTCATAGCCATAGCTATAGGTGTAGTGCTTGGCGTTGTTTCGGCACTGTATAAAGATACTTGGATAGACCGCACTATAGCCCTTATTAGTACGCTGGGTATGAGCCTGCCGTCATTTTTTGCAGCTATATTGTTTGCATGGGTGTTCGGGTTCCTGTTGCATGAACTCACAAACCTTAACATGACAGGCAGCCTTTATGAAGTAGACGACTTTGGCAACGGTAGCCACATACAATGGAAAAACATTATACTACCCGCAGTGGTACTGGGCATACGTCCGCTTGGGGTAGTAATACAGCTGATGCGAAACTCACTGCTCGAAGTACTGAGCCAGGATTATATCCGTACGGCACGTGCCAAAGGCTTGAGTGAAATCCGAATCATACATAAGCATGCCTTAAAGAACGCACTGAACCCGGTGGTTACTGCCATATCGGGGTGGTTCGCGAGTATGCTTGCCGGAGCCGTGTTTGTAGAATATATTTTCGGGTGGAATGGTTTGGGTAAGGAAGTTGTAGAAGCACTAAACACACTCGACCTGCCTGTAATTATGGGAAGTGTGCTGGTAATCGCCGCTACCTTCGTGTTGATAAACATATTGGTAGACGTGATTTACGCGTGGCTTGATCCGAGGATACGACTGGAATAGAAATTGATAGATTAACAAACCGCTTTAAGTGGTGTTGAATTAATTTTGTTTATATAAATCGTTTTTAAAAATGAAAAAACTATTTTTACTGCCTATACTGTTTTTTATGATAGCGTGTCAGGCACAAGATAAAACCGAGTTTGGTAAAGAAGCCCTTGAGGCAAAAATGACTTCGGTAGACGGAAAAGAAATAGCCTTTAAAGACATCCTTGCCCAGTACAAAGGTAAAGTTGTGGTTATAGACGTATGGGCATCATGGTGTCCGGATTGTAAAAAAGGCATGCCTAAGGTGCACGACCTGCAAAAGCAGTTCCCTAACGTTAAATACCTGTTCCTGTCTTACGGTGTAGATGAAAAATGGAAGCAGGGCATAGAGTCGTTTAATACAAAAGGCGGCGACAACTACCACGTGGGTACCAGCATGAAAGAGGGTGCTTTTAGCAAAGACATTAAACTCGACTGGATTCCACGCTACATGGTGGTAGACAAAAATGGTAAGATAGCGCTGTTCCGCGCCATTGAGGCCGACGATGAGAAACTTATCAGTACACTAAAATCAATACAATAATGAGAAAGAAGATCGTTGCGGGTAACTGGAAAATGAATAACGACATTAACCAGACCATAGCCCTGCTTGATGAATTAATAGCTAAAAAACCTGAAACTACTTCGGCTAAGCTTGTGGTTGCCCCAAGCTTTATAAACCTTACTACTGCTGTAGCCAAAACTAACGGAACAGGTATTATAGTTGCTGCACAAAACATGCACCAGGCAGAAAGCGGTGCCTTTACCGGTGAAGTATCTGCAGATATGCTAAAGAGCGCACACGTAAACACTGTGATTCTTGGTCACTCAGAAAGACGCGCTTACTTTGGCGAAACCAATGAAATCCTTGCCAAAAAAGTAGATACAGCCCTTGCGCATGGCTTTACAATCATATTCTGTTTTGGTGAGGAACTTGCCGACAGGCAAAGCGAAAACCATTTTGCAGTGGTAGAAAGCCAACTTCGTGAAGGTATTTTCCATATAGCACAAGAAAACTGGGCTAACGTGGTACTTGCTTACGAGCCGGTTTGGGCTATAGGTACAGGCCTAACGGCTTCTCCAGAGCAGGCACAGGAAATGCACGCGTTTATCCGTAATCTTATTGCAACAGCGGTAAGCCCTGCAGTTGCTGAGGCTACCTCTATCCTTTACGGAGGTAGCGTGAAGCCGGATAATGCAGCTGAAATTTTTGGTAAGCCGGATGTAGACGGAGGACTTATAGGTGGTGCGTCGCTTAAGGCAGATGATTTCCTAGGAATACTTAAAGGTATAGAATAGTTACCACTATTTTTAAACTCATATAAAATCAGAAAAGCGACCTATTGGTCGCTTTTCTTTTAACCTAAAATAGAAGCTCCTGTGGTAAAAGGAGCTCCTTTAAAAGGCCGTTTTTGGAATAGTTTAGGAAAGAAATTCTTTATGCTACGCAGTTGCCGCGTGTGTAGTTACAGCACTTTTTCGGTTTCATTTACTGCATTTACAAGTATAAACGAAATATCGGTGCCGTATTGCTGTTGTAGTTGTATTAGGTTATTTAGTGTAATATTTCCTGTTATGTATCCTGATTGATGGTTTAGGTAAGCTTCTTCCACTTCATTAAATACCAGTTTCAGGGCTTCTGCATCTTCTTTTTTATGGCGCACGAGTACTTTAAGTTCGGCTTCGTTGCTTAAGATGAGGTTCTCCTCACGTGAAATTTTCTTGTACTCATATCTATAATCGTAGCTCAATGCCGAAATATCTGATAACACCGCCGAAGCCGTAGGGTATGCTCCTGCGCCTTTGCCTACAAAAAAGTGCGTATCGGCAAAGTAAGTTTTGGTAATTACCCCATTAAATACGTCGTCTACATGATATAATTTGTCTTCAGGAGTTACAAATTTTGGTATTACAAATGCCGAAACAGTATTACCCGCGCCTTTAAACGCCTGTGCTACCAGCTTAATCTTTAAGCCTTTTTCCTTGGCGTATTTTAATTCCAGTTCGCCTATGTTGTCTATGCCCAGGTTAAATATTTCATCGGGTTTTGCTATATATCCAAACGAGTGGGCAAGCAGAATAAGCAGCTTGTACTTGGCATCAAAACCACCGGTATCCAGGATGGGGTTGCTTTCGGCAAAGCCCAAATCCTGCGCCTGTTTTAGCGCGTCATTATAGCTGAGGTTTTCAGCAAAGGTTTTGGTAAGTATATAATTGGTACTGCCATTAACAATACCTTCAATAGAATCAAGCAGGTCGTTATCATAATATTCTTCAAGATTACGTATTATAGGCATACTGGCGCAGGCCGCGGCTTCATACAATAGTGGAACATTATATTCACGTTGCAGTTCAAGCAGTTCCAGGAAATGCTCAGCCACCATTTTTTTATTGGCACTTACCACTGCTTTGCCTTTTTTAAGTGCTGCAGAAACTATTTCAAACGCTGCGTCGGCATCGTCTATAAGCTCAACCACTACGTTTATTTCGTCATCATTCAGTATGTCATTTTTATCGTAAGTAAAATGCTCGGCACTTATTTCGCGTTCCTTATCTTTATTCTTAACACAAATGTTTTTAATGTTAGCCTTAAGCGCGGGTGTTTTTTCCAGTACCTCGTACAGTCCGTGACCCACAACGCCAAATCCAAATAACCCTATATTTAATTGTTTCCTTGCCATTACTGCTTCCTTTGTTGATAGTTGATAAAAAATTAAGCTATGGCATTTTCTACATTAGACTGGGCGTTTACCGCTACGGCAAAAGCCTGCTTTAGGTCATCGATTAGGTCATCGGCATCCTCAAGCCCCACACTAAGGCGGATAAGGCTATCGGTAACACCGCTTTGATAACGCTTTTCTGCCGGAATTGATTTATGGGTCATTTCACACGGTAAACACAGCAGGCTCTTAACACCACCAAGGCTTTCGGCAAGTTTAAACAGTTTAGTGCTGCTTACAATTTTGCTGGCAAGTTCTTTATCATCAATTACAAGGTCAAATGCTACCACACCGCCAAAGTATTTTTGTTGCTTTTTAGCTATGTCGTGGTTGTGGTGCGTTTCGAGGCCAGGGTAGTAAACATTCTTGATAAGTTTTTCGCTTTGCAGGTATTCTGCTACTTTCTGGGCGTTTTCGGCATGTGCTTTAATACGAAGGCTTAGGGTTTCTATACCGCGAATAACCAACCAACTGTCGAACGGCCCAAGAATGGCACCCGAAGCATTTTGTATGAATTTGATTTTATCACCAAGTTCCTGGGTAGCGGTTACTACAAGACCTGCAATAAGGTCGCTGTGGCCCGAAAGGTATTTTGTAGCACTGTGTACCACGATGTCTGCACCAAGGTTAAGCGGCTTCTGCGCTACTGGCGAAGCAAACGTATTGTCTACGCACAGCAATACGTTATTGGCTTTTGCAATTTTAGCAATCGCTTCAATATCTGAAATTTTAAGCGTAGGGTTTGTAGGTGATTCTATCCAGATAAGTTTTGTTTTATCGGTAATCGCATTGGCCACATTCTCTGCGTAAGTAGTGTCTACATACTTAATGCTAATGCCAAATTTTTGGTACACATGGGTAAACAGCCTGAAGGCACCACCATAAATATCATCTACCGCTATTACTTCGTCGCCGGCGCTTAGTAATTTTATAACCGCGTCTATGGCTGCAAGGCCGCTGGCAAAGGCATAGCCGTTAGTGCCGTTTTCAAGTTGGGCTATGGTATCTTCCAGTACTTTTCGGGTAGGGTTGTTGCTGCGTGCATAGTCAAAACCTTTGTGTACGCCCGGAGCTTCCTGAACAAAAGTTGATGTTTGGTAAATAGGCACCGATATGCTACCGGTTAGTGGATCTATTGGCAGGTTGTTCAGGATTGCAGTTTGTTCTTTCATTTTTTTTTCGAATTAATTTTTGTTAAACATGTTGTTTCTCAAAAACTATTCAAAGCCAGGTATCGGAAAGAGCTTAAAATAAAAAAGCCTTCCCGACAAGTCAGAAAGGCATATATGATAAATTATATATTTGCTGTTTCTTACTTATCTTTCCCCACTAGAGCGGGGTTGAATGTGGCACCTTATCTTGCTGAAATGCAGGACAGGTTGCCAAGACGTCATAGGGTCAATTCCCTCGGTCTTTCTGGATAAGAATAATGTTTGATGAACGTGCTGCAAAGGTAACGCAGGAGTTTTTTAATTTCCAAACGTTTTTCAATAAAAATTTTTACACGCGCACTAAAATTTGGGGCAATCCTTTGTTTTTCAGGTGCTTATTTCTGAATTAAAACCTGTGAAATCGTAATAAAAACTATAGCTACTAAGGCTAGCATTATACCTATGTAATTTTTTATTGTAAGTTTTTCCTTAAATAAAAACATTCCTGCTAAACTCCCCGTAACTATAACCCCCATGTTCATGGCGGCAAAAACCGTTGACGGATTTTCGGCAAATTCTTTATGGGCTTTCAGGTAAAAAAGTATGTTCCCAAAGTTAAAAATCCCGATTAGCAAGCCGTAGGCAAAATTGATGGGTTTTATTTTTTTAGCCTTAAAAGTTACCTCATAAATCACGCCAAGTGTTGTTATTACTAAAGCGCCCATAAACACAATGCTCAATGATGTTGTGTAGGGCACATCGGGCAAAATGGCTACTTTTTTGAATAAAGTATCTACTAGGCCGAAGCCAATTAATACTATGGCAGGGTACATCCAGGCATTTTTTTGACCCTCTGTTTCTACCTTTTTTGATAGGATAAGTAGCAGTGCAGGAAACCCCACTGCCAGCCCTATTAATTTCCAGCTATTAAAGTTTTCATGAAAAATAAACCATGCAGCAAGGATGGGTATAAATAGCGATAGCCGCTGTGCCGCGTCGGTTTTTACAATACCCACATATTTTACAGACAACGCTAAAAACAGGAATATAGATGGCAATAATACCATTAGTGCGGTTAATTCCGGCCAATGGGCATTGTACTGCTCCAGGTGTGGTTCCGGGGCAAAAAATGCATAGCAAAGTAGTAACGCTACCATGTAATTGCTCAGTATCATCTGCGAGTTACGGCGGGTATTTTTTGCCGCTATCTTGAAAATTATACCAACAGATACACTGCAAAAAATACTCAGAAGTAAGTAAAGCATCGGTATTAAATTTGTTTGTGCAAAGGTACAATTTAATGGAATAGCACTACAAATGCCTGTTATGGTAATTGCAGTATCTTTAAAAAACGTAATTTTGATAAAAACAATTGCTGTGAAAAGGTTATTTCTTTTACTGGTTTTATGTACAACTGCACTATATGCACAGCAGGATGCCTGGGTTTATTTTTCAGATAAGCCTGATGCTGCGTACTATCTTTCGCATCCGCTGGAAATGCTTTCTCAAAAGGCATTAGACCGGCGTGCAGCCCACAACGTAACACTGGATGATAAAGATGTACCTATACATCCTGATTATCTTAACAGTGTAGCTGCTTCATCCGGCATAACAGTAATGGCAAAAAGTAAATGGCTTAATGCAGTCCATGTACGTGGAGAATTTGCAGACATTAATGCCCTGAGGGATTTTTCATTTGTGTCGTCTATAGAATTTGCAGATAAAACATTAAACAACAGGCGCGGTAGTGGAGTAACTGCTACGGCGCAACGTACCGTCAACAAGAACCTTAGCGTGCAGGCTGACTTTAATTATGGCGCGGCTGCTACCCAAATAGAAATGCTAAACGGACATCGGTTACACCAAAATGGATTTACCGGTGCTGGTGTAACAATAGCGGTGCTCGATGCTGGTTTCCCAGGTTCTGATACGAGTGTGCTTACGGAGCGTGCGCGGCAAAATGGGCAATTACTTGGCGGTTATAATTTTGTTGAGGGATCAGACAATGTGTATACCGGAGGAAACCACGGTACCATGGTACTAAGCACTATGGCGGGGTATACCGATGGTTCTTTTGTTGGCACAGCACCCGATGCTAATTACTATCTTTTTGTTACGGAAAGTATGACCTATGAGAACCCCGTAGAGGAGTCGTTTTGGGTTGCAGCTGCCGAACAGGCCGATAGCCTTGGCGTAGATGTGATTAATACCTCTTTGGGCTATTTCAGGTTTGATAACCCATCGTATGATCATACCTATGAAGAAATAAACGGACAAACTGCTTTTATTACCCGTGGTGCTAATGTGGCCTTTACACGCGGTATGTTTTTAGTTACTTCGGCAGGTAATAGCGCAGCTACCTCAGATCCTCATATCTCAGTTCCTGCAGATGCTTTCAATACGCTAACTTTAGGGGCCGTAGATTCTTCCGAAGAAATTGCTTATTTCAGCTCGTTAGGTCCTTCGTATGATGGGCGTATAAAACCTGATGTAGTAGCTATGGGACTAGGGGTTTCTGTAGGGAGTACAGATGGCAGTATATCTTCCGCAAGTGGTACATCATTTTCAGGTCCCATAACTGCGGGTTTGGTTGCGTGTTTGTGGCAGGCGCTTCCGCAACTTAGCAATGCCGATGTTCTTCAAAAAGTAAAACAGTCGGCAGACCGCTACAATAACCCTGATAATACTTTCGGCTATGGTGTACCGGACTTTTGGGCAGCCTATCAAGATATATCCTCTGTAAAGGATATAGCACCAAATAATAAAAATCTACTCTTATATCCGAATCCGGTGAACAGCATCCTTACGGTAGTTTTACCAAAGGAATCAGGCCCCGCCGAAATTGTACTGTTTAATAATCTGGGACAAGTGGTGCTGCGAGAAACCGTTAGCCAAAGTAGCCCAACCGTAAATCTTTCCGGTTTTTCTTCCGGAGTATATAGTTACCGCTTGCTTTCGGGTAACGCAGCGTACACGGGCAAGGTAATTAAGCATTGATAGTATAACCCAAACTCATGAATAAAATAACCCAACTTTTTAACATTAAGTATCCGATTATACAGGCCGGAATGATATGGGCCAGCGGATACAAACTGGCCAGTGCAGTAAGTAATGCGGGAGGGCTTGGCATTATAGGTGCAGGCTCTATGTACCCCGATGTATTGCGCGAGCATATTAAAAAATGCAAGGCCGCTACAAACAATCCTTTTGCGGTAAATGTACCTATGCTTTATCCTAACATTGAGGAGATAATGCAGATTATTGTAGAAGAGGGCGTAAAAATTGTATTTACCAGTGCAGGTAACCCAAAAACCTGGACAACTTTCCTTAAGGAAAAAGGTATTACCGTAGTGCATGTGGTAAGTAGTGTAAAGTTTGCCCTTAAGGCTCAGGAAGCCGGTGTAGACGCTGTTGTTGCCGAAGGCTTTGAGGCAGGTGGGCATAACGGACGCGAAGAAACCACAACATTTATCCTTATACCTATGGTTAAGGAAAAAATAAGCATTCCGCTTATAGCTGCCGGGGGCATTGCTACCGGTAGGGGAATGCTGGCTGCTATGGTACTGGGTGCCGATGGCGTACAGGTAGGTAGCCGTTTTATTGCTACCCCCGAAGCATCGTCTCACCAGGCATTTAAAGAAATGATTCTTGATCTTGAAGATGGCGATACCCACCTTACCCTTAAAGAGCTAGCGCCGGTACGATTGATAAAGAATAAGTTTTACAACGATCTTATGGCACTCTACGCTAAAGGCGCAACCACAGATGATTTAAAAACGTTATTAGGGCGTGCCCGTGCCAAGCGCGGTATGTTTGAGGGCGACTTGGTAGAAGGAGAGTTGGAAGTAGGACAGATTGCCGGGCTTATCCGGCAAATTAAACCTGCTGCCGAAATCGTTAGTGAAATGATAACAGAATATAATAATGCTAAACAAGAGATAGCTTTAATGTAAAATAATATAGGCTGGTTAAAAACCAGCCTATATTATTTTTAAAACTTATTCTCTACTTCTGCAGCCTGCAGCATAAGGTAATGCAGGTCAGTGTTTTTTACAAACGGTTTAAGCAACTCGCTTCCCGGCCCGAACATGGCTAGATTTACATAATCTGCACTGTGGTCCATACTTATCCAGCCCACGCTAGTATAGGATTTTTGCATTTCAGAGAATGCTTTGTAAGGTAACTTCTTGTAGTTGTAAAGCCCGCCCTCTTCCTTTTCTATGCCGGTATAGTGGCTTAAAATACTTTTTGCTTCATCTTCAGTAACGGTGTGGTTGTTAGCGTAGGCTATAAGCTCGCGTACTTTAGTACTCGTCCAGTCCGGCTTAATTTCGTTAAGCAACCATTCGTTTGTATTGGTAAACTTTTGTATGTTGTCAAAGTTTTCGTTAGCAGTCTTACCGTAAATCACCCCCGGGTTAGCATTGCCATGATCGGTAGTAATTATTACAAGCGTTTCCTTGTCTTTCTCTGCAAAGTCTATGGCTACTTTTACCGCTTCATCAAAAGCCACCTGATCGTATAAGAGTGCTCCTATATCATTAGCATGTGCGCCCCAGTCTACTTTCCCTGACTCTATTTGTAGCACAAAACCGTTTTTATGATTTTTCATATGGTCTATGGCTTTCTGCGCCATTTCAGCAAGGGTAGGGGTAGCGTTAGTAAGTTCTTTGCTGCTGCTGCGGTCCAGGTAGTACGGCAGGCTGTTTTCGCCAAATACGCCCAGCACAGGTTTTCCGGGTTGGGTAGCCAGCATCTCGTTACGTGTGCGTGCTATTTGCCAGCCTTTTGCCTTGTAGGCAGCATACATATCTTTTTTATCCTTACGGTGGTCTGCGCTAAAATAGTCGTTACCGCCACCCATCATTATATCAAAGCCTAATTTCAGGTAATCCTCGGCAATGTCTTCCATGGCATTACGGCTATCGTTATTTACACAGAAGCCTGCCGGGGTAGCATGGGTTATGGGTACAGTAGTAACACAGCCCGCCATTTTACCGGCTTTTTTAAACTTTTGCCATATAGGCAAATACTTTTCACCGTTAGGGCCTACGTTTAGCACACCGTTTTTTACGCGTACGCCACCACCCCAAGACGACGAACCCGCCGAAGAATCGGTAACGATAGAACTTGCTGAAGCTGTGTCCATAAGGGCATTAGCTACACGGTTGTCCTTATACAGCTGAATCCAGTTGCTGCCTTTACCGGTTTTGCGGTTCAGGTACAGGTCGGCCATATTTAGTGTGCCGGTACTCATGCCGTCAGACACCATAAAAATGATGTTTTTGGCCTTCTTATTTTTATTTAAAATTCCGGTGTCTAAAACCGAAGCTGTGCTTTCAAAAGGATTAACCAGGGCTGCTCCAAGGGTAAAGAGCGAACCGTTTCGGAAGAATTTTCTCCTGTTCATAAGTTGTGTGTTGTAACGAATGCCCCAAATTTAAGAACAAAACCCGAATGTAGTTTTAAGAAGAAGTAAATTAACAGTAATGCACGGGGTAACGTGCTTTTGATAAAACAAAAAATCCCCGTACTTGCGTACGAGGATTTTTGTATCTTGATAAGATGGGAAATTACCTTCTTCTCTTTTCTTTGATCTTAGCTTTCTTACCAGTAAGTTCGCGGAAGTAGAATATACGTGCCCTTCTAACTTTACCATGTTGGTTAACTTCAATTTTTTGAAGAGCCGGCATGTTTAGAGGGAAGATACGCTCTACACCTACAGCGCCAGACATTTTACGGATGGTAAAAGTTTGAGTGATACCTGCACCCCTCTTCTGGATAACTACACCCTTGAAGAACTGAGTCCTGGTTTTTTCACCTTCTTTAATTTCGTAGTACACAGTGATAGTATCACCGGCGTTAAATTCAGGGAAGTCTTTTTTTGTAACGAACTCGTCCTGAACGAATTTTAATAAATCAGACATGATTTGTTTAATTTAAATTGTTTAATCAGGGCAACGTATTCACGATTATCGCCAGAGGTTGGCCCGAATGAGGGTGCAAATATAAATCTATTTTTTGAAATGCAAAATGAATTTTTAAAGTTTTAAAGGGTTAGTATATATTGAGTTAGGTGTTTAGGTAAATGTCTAATAAAAGAAGACTGGTTTCAGGAGACTTTATGTTAATAAGAGGATTGTATTGGTTTTAAGACGATTAATATTTTGTCGCTTTTTTTGATATTTGTTTAGGAGCGATGAGTTTATATTCTCTCCACTCTTTTTCATCTTTTATATATATACTTAGTCCAATCCAGTTGTCAGTCCTAATTGAGACCAAGGCTAGTTTGTTCGATTTAACATATATAGGTTTTCCTATCCAAATCTTTCGCTTTGTTACATGTGTATCATTTTGAGTGTTAGATTTAGTTATGATTTTTCCATCAATTTTCCATTTTGATTTTGATTCTTGAGAAAGTAAATGACCATATTCTCTAGTGTTAAATATTTTGAGTGTAATTGAATCACTATCGAATTCAATTGTTGGATTTATAC
>JAAXJD010000148.1 GCA_012270005.1 Flavobacterium sp.
TCTACTAATGCTTGAAGTTTGTGGAACGGCAGTCCCCAAGGAGTCCTTTAAATCGGGAGAATATTTTAAGTTCATGATACACTACGGTGTTGTAAACGCCGGCTATGCTACCCTGGAGGTTAAAGACGCCGTAAAAAACGGTAAAAAAGTGTTTCACGTTGTGGGTAACGGGTACACCACCGGCATGACCAAGTTCTTCTTTAAAGTGACAGACCTTTACGAGAGTTATTTTGACCGCGAAACCGGTAAGCCTTACCAGTTTGTGCGCAAAATAGACGAAGGCGGCTACACCAAAAACCAGGAAGGTTTCTTTAACCAGGACAACAATACTGTAACCGTTAAAGACTACAAGCACAAGAGCCAAAAAACCATTTCGGTAACAGAAAATGTTCAGGATATCGTTTCTACCTTCTACTACTTAAGGAACCACCCGCAGGTGGATAAGCTAAAAGTAGGCGAATCTATTACGGTAGATATGTTTTTTGATGATGAAATAACAAAATTTCGACTAAAACTCATTGGTAAGGAAGATATATCCACTAAATTTGGAACCGTTTCTACAAGAGTGTTCCGCCCGTTAGTACAGGCGGGGCGCGTTTTTAAGGAAGAAGAGAGTTTAACCGTTTGGATATCAGACGATGAAAATAAAATTCCGTTAAGGATAAAGGCCAGCCTTGCAGTAGGTTCGCTTAAAGCCGACCTTGAGGCATACAACGGCCTGGCGCATCCTTTCCGGATAAAATCAAAGTAACAACACACAATGGAGATTACATCCGCTATTGCAGAGAAAATCGAAGAGCTTGAAAAAAAGTTCAGTGCCATAAACCAACGTACAGAAACGCATCTGGAAGGGTTGCTTTGGGCAAAGCCCCTTACCTACTGGGACTATATACAAACCGATGCCCTGCTAAACCTGCAAACCCAGCGCACTACCCTGCCCGATGAAATGGTATTTATAATGTACCACCAGGTAAACGAGCTGTTGTTTAAAATGATACTGTGGGAAATCAACCAGCTGTGCCATACCGAGGTACCTGCAACAGATTACTTTACAGAAAAGCTGCGCCGTATAAGCCGCTATTTTGATATGCTTACCACATCGTTTGACATTATGGGTGATGGTATGGAGGTAGAGCAATACATGAAATTCCGCAATACGCTTACCCCGGCAAGTGGTTTCCAGAGTGCGCAGTACAGGCTTATAGAATTTGCCAGTACAGATCTTATTAATCTTATAGATTACCGTTTCAGGGCTACCATAGACCGAAACACACCATATACCCACGCGTTTGAACACCTGTATTGGCAGGCTGCCGGCAAAGACTATAAAACCGGCGAAAAAACGTACCTTCTTGCCGAGTTTGAACGCCGCTATAAAGACGAGTTCCTTCGCTTTATGGAAGAATACAATACCATAAACATTTGGCGTAAGTTTAAACAACTGCCGCAGGAGCACCAGGCTAACCCTGAGCTGGTTGCCGCCATGCGCCATTATGATTATACGGTAAACGTTACCTGGGTTATGGGCCACCTTAATACCGCCAAAAAATACATAGAAAGTACCAGCGGCCCGCAGGAAGCAACCGGCGGCAGCGACTGGAAAAAATATATGCACCCCAAGTACCAGCGCCGTATCTTTTTCCCCGAATTATGGTCTGAAGAAGAACTGCGCACCTGGGGAGAAAACGTATAAACGCACTATTAAAACAAACGCATTGAGATATCTCGTAGTTATATTATCATTATTAACCTTAATAAGCTGCAATAAAAAAGAAGAATCTAAAACCCCGGCAAAGCCCGTTGCGCAAAAGCCTAAAATCACGAAGCAGTTTGGCTTTGTAACCAATGATTTTAAGGTAGTGCACGATACCATAAAACGTGGCGATACCTTTGGCGGACTTTTAGAAAAAGAGGGTTATGATGCAGCCACAATTCATAAAATTACAGAGGCCATAAAGGATACTTTTGACCTCCGCGACATACGTGTGGGTAAGCCCTACACCCTGTTTAAAGACAAAAAAGCCCCTAACGGGCTTAAAGTGTTTGTATACGAGCCTGATAACCTAAGCTACTACGCCATAGACCTGCGCGATACCATAGCCAAGGTTACTAAAACAGTAAAACCTATTACCGTAAAACGCCGTGTTATAGCCGCGGAGATTGAGGGTTCGCTTGCCGAAACTCTGGATCGGGCCGGAGCCAGCGCTGCTATGGTACAGGAGCTTGCCGATGTGTATGCATGGACCATTGACTTCTTTAAAATACAGCGCGGAGACAAGTTTGCCGTAGCGGTAAACGAGCGCTATATAAGCGATACTATTTATGCCGGTGTAGAAAGCATAGAATCGTCGTTCTTTGAATATAAAGGCAAGCGTATTTACGCATTTCCGTACAAGCCCGATGCCAAATCAAAATCGCAGTACTACGACGAGGAAGGGAAAGTGCTTAAAAGTATGTTCCTTAAAGCGCCGCTTAAGTTTAGCCACATAACATCGCGCTTTTCACCACGCAGGTTTCATCCGGTACAAATGACCTGGAAGGCCCACAACGGTACAGACTACGCCGCACCTACCGGCACCCCTATTATGACTACCGCCACAGGTACCGTAATACAGGCAGGGTATACATCGGGTAACGGTAATTATGTAAAAGTAAAACACAACGCCACCTACACTACACAGTACCTGCACATGAGCCGCATTATAGCGCGTGTGGGCCAGCACGTTACGCAGGGGCAAACTATAGGCTTGGTAGGCAGTACGGGCCTTGCCACAGGGCCGCACGTATGCTACCGTTTCTGGAAAAACGGCGTGCAGGTAGATGCCCTAAGGCAAAAGCTGCCTAACTCGCAACCTATGGATAAAAAATATATTCCCGGTTATTTAGAGCACATAAAACCGCTGAAAAAAGAACTGGACGACATAGCAGAAAAGAAATTAAATTCCTCAACAAAATAGAAGAAAAATGGCTTTAGAAAACATTAACCCTACCGGCACCGCAGCATGGAAAGCACTGGCAGACCACTATGCTGAACTAAAGGATGCTAAAATGCAGGACCTTTTTGCCGCAGACACACAGCGTGCAGAAAAATTCCACATAGCGTGGGAAGACTTCCTGGTAGACTACTCTAAAAACATTGCTACCGAAAAAACCTTTACCCTGCTTCAGGATCTTGCAGAAGAGGTAAACCTTAAAGGTGCCATAGAAAGTTACTTTGGCGGTGAAACCATAAACCGTACCGAAGGCCGTGCGGTACTGCATACCGCCCTACGTGCCCCTGAAAGCGCAGAAGTACTGGTAGACGGCGTTAATGTAATCCCGGAAGTATATGCCGTTAAAAACAAAATAAAAGCCTTTACAGCGTCTGTAATCAGCGGAGAATTTAAGGGGTATACCGGCAAAGCCTTTACCGATGTGGTAAACATAGGCATTGGCGGATCTGACCTTGGCCCTGCCATGGTGGTAGAAGCACTTAAATACTATAAAAACCAACTTAACGTTCGCTTTATCTCTAACGTAGACGGCGACCACGTTATGGAAAGCCTTAAAGGGCTTAACCCGGAAACTACACTTTTTGTAGTAGCATCTAAAACCTTCACTACACAGGAAACCCTAAGCAATGCCGAAACAGCACGCAAGTGGTTCCTGGAGTCGGCTTCGTCTGAAGATGTAGCCAAGCACTTTGTAGCGGTTTCTACTAACATACAGAAAGTTACTGAGTTTGGTATCGCCGAAGAAAATATATTCCCAATGTGGGACTGGGTTGGCGGTCGTTTCTCGCTGTGGAGCGCCGTAGGCCTTACCATAGCCCTTGCGGTAGGTTACGATAATTTCGACAGCCTGCTTAAGGGTGCCAATAAAATGGACGAGCACTTTAAAACCGCTGAATTTGACCAAAACCTTCCGGTAGTGCTGGCACTGCTTAGCGTATGGTACAATAACTTCTTTGGTGCAGAGAGCGAAGCGCTTATACCATACACGCAATACCTGCAAAAACTTGCCCCTTACCTGCAACAGGGTATTATGGAAAGTAACGGCAAGAGCGTAGGCCGCGATGGCAAACTGGTTAACTATCAAACGGGGACTATCATTTGGGGTGAGCCGGGAACCAACTCACAGCACGCGTTCTTCCAGCTGATACACCAGGGTACTAAGCTTATCCCTACAGATTTTATTGGCTTTAGCCAACCGCTACACGGTAATGCAGACCACCATGAAAAGCTTATGAGTAACTTCTTTGCGCAGACAGAAGCCCTACTTACCGGTAAGCCGGAAGCTACCGTGCGTGCTGAATTTGAAAAAGCAGGTACCGCTGCCGATAACGTAGAATACCTTACACCGTTTAAAATATTTGCAGGTAACAAGCCTACAAACACCTTCCTGATTAAGAAACTTACTCCGGAAACCCTTGGATCTCTTGTAGCATTATACGAGCACAAGATTTTTGTACAGGGCGTTATCTGGAACATATTCAGTTACGACCAGTGGGGTGTAGAGCTTGGTAAGCAACTTGCCAACTCTATCCTTGACGAAATCAAATCAGGTGAGATTAAGGCGCACGATGCCTCTACAACATTCCTTGTAAAAGCATTCCTTGCTCAGAAGTAATTTTTACTGTGACTAGTCCTAAAATAACGATACAGGATTAATACTAGTAAAAATACATTTTTT
>JAAXJD010000208.1 GCA_012270005.1 Flavobacterium sp.
CCCTGTCGGCGGTGTCTTTTAATAATGTGGTTAATGCCATCATATAATTAAAATTTGGTTCGTTTAATAAATGTATTTTTTACACATCCAAATTTAATTAAAGATTGTTTAAAAAAGCAAATCTTTTTTTCATTTTTTTAAAAATTAAAAGAAATAATCTAATAACCTCGTAATACTACATCGTTCTCGCAGAAAAAATGTATTTTTATGCCAAAATTGCAATATTCTTGCTATTTGTTCCCGTTGTTAGTAACTTGCCGCCAATTCAGAAACCAATGAATAGTTATCACAAAGAAGAAAAAGTGCTCTTAGCAGTAGACTGTATTATATTTGGATTCGATAAAAAGAATCTGAAAATACTACTGATTAAAAGGGATTTTGAACCCGAAAAAGGAAAATGGTCGCTTATGGGCGGTTTCCTCAGAGACGATGAAACCCTGGATGAATCGGCTAACAGGGTACTGCACCACCTTACAGGACTTAGTAATGTATACCTAGAACAGCTGCGTGCCTATAGTGCGCTAGACAGGGATCCTGTAGGCAGAACCGTTTCGGTGTCCTACTACGCACTTATTAATATTACAGAGCATACCGAGATAAACTCTAACTTCTCGGCAGAATGGTTTGATATTAATGAGTTCCCCAGCCTGATTTTCGACCACAACATTATGGTAGCTAACGCCCTTACGCGCCTGCGCTACCGTGCTTCTACCAAACCGGTAGGTTTTGAACTGCTACCGGAAAAGTTTACCATGAAGCAGCTTCAGTCTTTATACGAAGCCATATTGGGTGAAAAGCTGGACAAGCGTAACTTTATAAATAAAATAAACGGGCTGGACATTTTGGTTAAAACCGAAGAAAAAGACATGAAATCGTCCCGCAAAGGATCATTCTTATATATGTTTGACCAGGAAAAGTACAACAGTAAAGTATCAGACGGCTTTACCTTTAAACTATAAAACAAAAAAGCAGATTGTAGACAATCTGCTTTTTTGTTATTCGTTATTTGTACGCTGTTTCCATTGTCGTTTCAGCGCCGGATAATCTATGGTAAAGGCCGGCTCCTGGTTTACCAGCCTGCGTTCTTCAAAAGCCTTACGCAAGAAACCTTCTATCATAAAGTCTTCTGCCTCTGTGGCGGGTGTGTAGCCTTTTTTAAGGTCTATGCTAAAAAGGTGCGCCATACGATTGCTCCAAAAAGCCTTCCATCCGCTTTTTTGCTCACGTATAAGATCGTAGGTAGTTTTACCGGTTTGCCTGTATATAAGTTTCACCAGTATTTGCCCTTCCTTACGAGATAGCTTTTTTAACTGGCCCTCAAACTCATCTTCCAGGTACTTTTCTACCATTTTAGCATACTTCTTTTTATCCTTGTCAGTTTTAAGGCGTGCCATATTCTGGTTTAGCATGGTAAGCCTCTCGGCAGCTATTTTAGCATACGGGTATACTTTAAGCACACGCCTGCGCAGTTGCAACAACTGCAGCTTTTTATCGGGCGATATAGAGTCTTTTACATTAGAAATAATAAGATCGGGCAGCTGGGTAGTAAACACTATAGAGTCTGCAGCAATACTGTCTTTTTCAGTAATCTGGGCAAAGGCCGCTGTACCAAAAAAGAACAGTAACAAAACAAAGTAGAATGTTGGTTTCATCCGCATAAAAATTGTGTTCAAAAGTATACAATTATACGTAACTGTGCTATGTTATTTATATTTTAGCCAAAAATTAAATTTATGTCTGCAAAAACCATACTAAACGATGCCTCAATGGCATTTTTGGAAAAATATTTAAACAATGCCTCCCCTACCGGATATGAAAGCGAAGGGCAAAAAATATGGATGGAGTACCTTACCCCTTATGTAGACACGTTTATTACTGATACCTATGGCACAGCAGTGGGCGTAATTAACCCAGACGCACCGTATAAGGTAGTGATTGAAGGCCATAGCGACGAGATTTCGTGGTACGTAAACTACATAAGCGATAACGGCCTTATCTATGTTATACGCAACGGCGGCAGCGACCACATGATAGCACCAAGTAAGCGCGTAAACATACATACCAAAAACGGTATTGTAAAAGGCGTTTTCGGTTGGCCGGCCATACATACCCGTATGCGCGGTAAGGAAGAAGCCGTAAAAATAGAAACCCTGTTTATAGACTTGGGCTGCAATAACAAGGAAGAAGTAGAAAAACTGGGCGTACACGTAGGCTGCGTTATTACTTACCCGGATGAGTTTATGGTACTAAACGAAAATAAGTTTGTATGCCGTGCCATAGACAACCGCATAGGCGGATTTATGATTGCCGAGGTAGCACGCCTGCTAAAAGAAAACGGTAAAACGCTTCCGTTTGGGCTTTATATAACCAACTCGGTTCAGGAGGAAGTGGGCTTGCGCGGGGCAGAAATGATTACTAAAACCATTCGCCCTAACGTAGCCATTGTTACCGATGTATGCCACGACAGCACCACGCCTATGATTGACAAAAAAATTGAAGGCGATACACAAATTGGCAAGGGCCCAGTTATTACTTATGCCCCGGCGGTGCAAAACAAACTGCGTGAATTAATTGTAGATACAGCAGAGAAAAATGAAATTCCGTTTCAGCGCCTGGCGTCGAGCCGCGTTACCGGTACCGATACAGATGCTTTTGCGTACAGCAACGGCGGGGTGGCTTCGGCTCTTATTTCGCTACCACTTCGCTACATGCACACTACTGTAGAAATGGTACATAAAGAAGATGTGGAAAACGTGATTAAGCTGATATACGAAACACTGCTTAACTTAGAAAACGGAGAAACTTTTTCGTATTTTAAATAAAAGCTGCTAAGTTGCTTAATAAAAAAATCCCGTGAGTAATTATACTCACGGGATTTTTTATTTATGTATATTTTATGAAAACTGCGACTGCAACTGAAAACCCAGTATCTAGGAAAATCAGCAGCTCAGCAGCTTAGTTATACATTTTCTTTCTTAGCTCCTGTATTTTATCGTCATCAAGGTAATCATCAAACGTCATGTAACGGTCTATAACACCTTTAGGGGTAATCTCTAAAACGCGGTTGGCTACGGTTTGTGCAAACTCGTGGTCGTGCGTGGTAAACAGTACAGAACCTTTAAAGTTTTTAAGCGAGTTGTTAAACGCCGTAATACTTTCAAGGTCAAGGTGGTTTGTAGGCTCATCAAGCATCAGCACGTTAGCACGTAGCATCATCATACGGCTAAGCATACAACGCACTTTTTCGCCTCCCGAAAGTACACGGCCGGTTTTGAGGGCTTCCTCACCACTAAAAATCATTTTACCAAGGAAACCGCGTACATAAACCTCATCACGTTCCTCCTCCGTTTTAGCCCATTGGCGTAGCCAGTCCACAAGGGTAAGGTCATTATCAAAAAACGCATGGTTATCTGCCGGAAGGTAACTTTGGTTAGTAGTAATACCCCACTCAAAAGTCCCCGAATCAGCTGTCATGTTACCGTTTAGTATTTCATAAAAAGCGGTAGTAGCACGGCTGTCTTTAGAAAACACCACCACCTTATCGCCTTTAGCCATGTTAAGGTCTACGTTTTTAAACAGCACTTCTCCGTCTATAGAAGCAGAAAGGTCTTTTACGTTAAGTATCTGGTCACCTGCCTCGCGCTCTTGGTCAAAAATAATGGCAGGATAGCGACGGCTCGATGGTTTGATATCGTCTACTTTTAGCTTTTCAAGCATTTTTTTACGGCTGGTAGCCTGCTTACTTTTAGCCACGTTAGCACTAAAGCGCATAATAAACTCCTGTAGCTCCTTCTTCTTCTCCTCAGCCTTTTTGTTTTGCTGGGCACGTTGCCTCAACGCCAGTTGGCTCGATTCGTACCAGAACGTATAGTTACCGCTAAAGTGGTTTATTTTACCAAAGTCGATATCAGAAATATGTGTACAAACCTCATCCAGGAAGTGACGGTCGTGCGATACAACAATAACCGTATTATCATAGTTAGCCATGAAATTTTCTAGCCATGATATGGTTTCAAAGTCATGGTCGTTCGTAGGTTCGTCCCTGATAAGCACGGCTGGGTTGCCAAAAAGAGCCTGTGCCAATAGCACACGTACTTTAAGTTTACCATCCATATCGCCCATTAAGGTGTAATGAAACTCCTCGCCTATGCCCAGGTTGCTCAGCATGGTAGCCGCATCTGAGTCGGCGTTCCAGCCGTTCATTTCTTCAAAAATAATCTGGAGCTCGCCTACCCTTTCGCCGTCTTTATCGCTAAAATCCGGCTTAAGGTAAATTTCGTCCATTTCTTTTTTTACAGCAAACAGGGTTTTGTTGCCCATCATTACCGTTTCAAGCACCGTATGCTCGTCAAACATGTTGTGGTTCTGGTTCAGTACGCTCATACGCTTGCCCGGTTCCAGGTGTACACGGCCCGATGTAGGGTCCATATCTCCTGAAAGAATTTTAAGGAACGTAGACTTACCGGCACCATTTGCACCGATGATACCATAACAGTTGCCCTGGGTAAAGGTTGTGTTTACTTCGTCAAACAAAATCCTTTTGCCAAACTGTACTGATAGATTTGAAACTGATAGCATGATAAAATTTTTTGCAAAAATAGAAAAAATAAGCATTTATTTGCAGTTGCAAACAATAATCCTCATTTTGCTTATTTTAA
>JAAXJD010000027.1 GCA_012270005.1 Flavobacterium sp.
TTTATCATACGCACCTTATACTACAGAAGCAATATCAAACTTGGTTTCCACATCTGCATAAAGTATACCCGATAGCGGTGTATCAAGTTTAACCGGGTAAGCCTTGGTAAGGTTAGCCAGGTTAATGGTACCTTTAAGCATGGCATCTACCAGCGGGTTTTCGGTTAGGTTACGTATGTTCGCTTTGGCATCAAATACATCCTGGTCTATGCGGAATGCAAACTGGTCTATGTTTACATACGTGTCGTTCATAATACCTGTTTCGTTAACCACCTTGGTGTCAATATTTATATTCTTGATGCCTTTGGGCAGGTTAGGGTACTGAAACGAAGCATTCTTACTAAGGAACGCTACATTAAACTTAGGAATATGCGTATCATCCATTACACCATTTACCTTACCGTTTACGGTAAAGTTACCCTCTGTCTGTACACCGTTAAGACTGCTGGCATAAGTCGAAGGAATCAGTGCAAGGAAGTTTTTAAATGACGATTCCGGGGTTTTAAAGGTAATGTTTATGTCCTGGCCTTTTTCAAGCAGGGCCACGCTACCGTCAAACTCAAGCCCCATTTGGTTAACAAGCAGTTTGTTTTCCTTAAAGGTATAAATACTCTTATCAAGGTCAAGCCCCAGTACAGCATCCAGCTTAAGTTTGGTGTTGCGCATAAAGTTGGTCTTATCCATATCTACCGTAAGGTTCAGATCGGTATGGGTATCAAGATCCAGCTTATTAGCGGCAAAGTTACCCTTACCGGTATGGTTAAGGCTGTCTATAATCACATTCATTTTAGAACGCTCATCGGCAAAGCGGAAACGCAGGTTTTGCACGTAGTAGTCCTGTATGTTTAGCGCAAACGGCTTAGAAGGTTCGGTGCTCTTAGCCTGTTCTTCCTGTGCTTTTTTGCGTGCAATATCAAAATTGCCCACGCCGTCTTTATTAAACAGGATGTTTACCACCGAGTTTTTAATGCCAAACGACTTAAGGTTCATAGCTTCGCCGTCGCCTTTAAAGAGCTCTTTAATGCTCATATTAAGGTTAAGTTCGCCTACGTATGCCAGGGTGTCGCCGGCAAACGGCGCCTTGTTTATAACGCTAAGTTTGTCTACCGTAACGCTGGCTTCGGGGAAATTAGAAATAAAGCTCAGGCTTACGTCTTCAAAAGCCACGGTGGCATCTACCTGGTCGTTAATGGCCTTAACCACCATGCTTTTGATTTTGTCTTTAAAAATGAACGGCGTGGCTACCAACAGAATGATGATAACCAAAAGGGATATACCGGTCCATTTCAGGATTTTTTTTACCATAGTTTATAGTTCGTTGAAATTTTGCTTTAAATATAGCTATTAAAACGAAAATTATCTGATGTTTATTTCAAATGGCATCATGGCCTGAGTACCTTTTATTTGAGATACCCTGCGAAGGCGCTCTATAATGCGGTAGTTTTCTTCGCCCACTTCTTGTTTTATAAGCGATTCGCGGCTTTGGAACATAGAAACACTGCTGTTACCCATATTTTGAAGGAAGGTATTAAAGTCGGCCTCATATTCAGGGTAGTCTACAGTACCATAGTCTTTCATGTTTGCTTTTTTGGCAGCATATTTTACGGCAGCATCAAGCCCGCCTATTTCATCTACAAGTCCTATGCGCTGTGCATCTGTACCGCTCCATACGCGTCCCTGGCCTATAGCGTCTACAGCTTCAGGTGATAGCTTACGCCCCTGTGCCACCCTGCTTACAAAAACGCCATATACCTGCTCTACGCTTTGGGTAATCACGTTGCGTGTTTTATCCTGCATGGGCTGGAAAAGGCTGTACTCTGCGCCGTTGTCATGCGTGCTTACCGTTTGGGCATGCACCCCAAGGTTATTAGCCACTTTGCTAAAGTTAGGCAATACGCCAAATACCCCTATAGAACCTGTAATGGTGCTTGCTTCGGCAAAAATACGATCGGCACCACAAGAAATATAATACCCACCCGAAGCCGCATAGTTACCCATGCTTACTACCACAGGTTTTTTCTTTTTGGCAAGTTCTACTTCCCTCCATATAAGGTCGCTGGTAAGGGCATTACCCCCCGGAGAATCCACACGAAGTACAATAGCCTTAACAGCATCGTCTTCAAGCGCGGTTTTAAATGCTTTACGGATAGAAATTTCGCCTACCTGGTTAAGTCCGCCTTCGCCGTTGGTTATTTCGCCCTGAGCGTATATAATAGCCACTTGGTTCTCCATGCTTTTAAGCAGGTCTGCGGCAGCATTAGCCTCGGCGTAATCCAGTATGCTTATTTCTTCATAGTCTTCATCTTTAGACACTTTAAGGGCTTTTTTAATGCCGGCACGGTATTGGTCTTCATAGCCTATTTTGTCTACCAAGCCACGTGATTTAGCCATCTCGGGTGTACGGGCGCTAAGGTTTTGCGCTATGCTGTTAAGGCTGTCCTTGCTTATTTTACGGCTGGCAGCAATATCAGTAATCATACTATCCCAAAGGTCGTTTAGCAGGCCGCTCATCTGCTCGCGGTTTTCAGGGCTCATTTCGTTGGCAATAAAAGGTTCTACCGCGCTCTTATATTTACCGTGGCGTATTACCTCCATGGTTATGCCGCTTTTTTCCTGAAAATCTTTAAAGAACATCAACTCGCTGCTAAGGCCTTTAAACTCAAACTCGCCCACCGGGTTTACGTAAAGCGTATCGGCAACCGAGTTAAGGTAGTAATCGGTTTGCGCATACGTATCAGCATACGACACTACAAACTTGCCCGACTTTTTAAACTCGGCAATTTTGTCGCGCAGGGTTTTTAGCTGGGCTACACCCAGGTTGTTTGTATTGTTAGTTATGGTAATACCTTTAATTTTTGAATCGGTTTTAGCTACATCTATAGCCTTAAGAACGTTTATAAGTCCGTTTTTAGGCTCTTCGTTAAAAAACGCAAACTTTTCGCTGCTAAATTTACCGGCATAGTCCATGCTTACCTTACTAAGGTCTAGTTCTATAACCGAATTGTTTTTTACTTCTACAGTTTCTTTACTACTACTGCCTACTGCGGCAGCAATTATCAGGATAAAGAAGAAGAACAGCAGGCAGAACAAGAAAAGGCCCACTATGGTAGATAATACATTTTTAAGAAATTGCATACGTGTATATAGTTACATTTTTATAATTGGTAGCGGTTTTGCCCTTAATGTTACAGTTTTAGTGGTCAAATATTGCCGGTTTATTACAAATTACTGAGGTGTGTTTAAAAACCACTAAACTTATTAACACCTATGCATTGCCGAAAAAATGTTTCCGTACTTTGCAGCCTTACGGAATATGGTACGGATGAAATTTCAAAACAGCGCTATACTATCCCTGGGTAGCAACATGGGCCATAGGCTTAATAACCTGCAGCAGGCTATAGACTATATACATACACACGTGGCTACGGTAGTTTCGGTTTCGGGTATTTATGAAACCCCGGCACTGGGCTTTGAGGGCGACGCTTTTTACAACTGCGCCATAGTAGTGCATACTACCAAGAGCGCCACTCAGCTACTGGATGGCATACTGATTGCAGAACAACAGGGAGGCCGCGTGCGTGCTGCATCGGGCGAATACATTTCGCGTACCATTGATGTAGACATTATAGCGTTTAATGATGAGGTAATACACGAGCCGAACCTGCAGGTGCCCCATCCGCGCCTTCAGGATCGTAATTTTGTACTTTATCCGCTTCGCGACGTAGCCCCACACTGGGTGCACCCGGTTTTAAAAAAGGATGTGAGCAAACTTATAGCGTCCACCACCGATAATAGCGATTGTAAGTGGGAGATGAAACTGCCTGCGCCGCTTAAAGCCTACAACCCCGAGAGGTTTAACTACATAGCCATAGAGGGTAATATAGGTGCCGGAAAAACATCTCTGGCCAGTAAAATGAGCGAGGATTTTAACGGGAAGCTGGTACTGGAGCGTTTTGCCGATAACCCGTTTTTACCCTTGTTTTACGAAGACCAGGTGCGTTACGCATTTTCGCTTGAAATGTCTTTCCTTGCAGATCGTTACCAACAGATTACCGACGACCTTTCTCAGTTTAACCTGTTTAGCGATTTTGTGGTAGCCGACTACCATATTTTTAAGTCGCTCATTTTTTCTAAAGTTACGCTAAGCGAGGACGAGTACCGCCTGTACCGCCGCCTGTTTGATATTATGTACAAGGAGTTGCCAAAACCGGGCCTGTACGTATACCTGTATCAAAACACGCCCCGCTTGTTAGAGCACATACGTAAACGCGGCCGTGACTACGAGCAGGATATTAGCACAGAGTATTTAGAGAATATCAACCGTGGCTACCTGGACTACATTAAGTCGGTTCAGGGGTTAAATGTTTTGGTTATCAATGTTACTGACCGCGACTTCGTAAACAACCAGGAAGACTACCTGTGGATATTGGAACAGATAAATAAGTCATAAGGTCTTAAAGTCGAAGGTCCTAAAGTCTTGTCCGTTTACTCATTCCACTCCTGCGGAGGGGTGCCCGCAGGGCGGGGTGGGTGTATGGGAAATGCCCCGGGCGTGGCCCGAGGTGAGTATGCGACACCCTGTCCGGGGGGGTGG
>JAAXJD010000091.1:0-2506 GCA_012270005.1 Flavobacterium sp.
ATCACGCATTTTTTGTTTGTAATCAATACCGGTATTGTCAATACAAGTGCCATCATCGGCATGATTGCCCCCTGATAAAAGGAGGGCTGCATATAGGTATAGTAGTTGCTTCATACGCTTACAAGTTTATTGTTTAACTTAAAATGAATACAGTTTAGTGTGGATATGCAAAAATAGTTTCCCGTTTTTTAAACTTTGGCTAAATTAGCCCTATAAACAAAACAGCATGGAAATCCTGCAGCAAATCACAGCTCTGAGAGACGAGCTGAACCAACATAATTACAACTACTACGTGCTCGATGCACCTACTATATCTGACTTTGAGTTCGACATGAAACTTAAAGAGCTTCAGGCACTTGAAGCTAAGCACCCGGAATACTTTGATGCCAGCTCGCCCACACAGCGTGTAGGTGGCGCGGTTACCAAAAACTTTAATACTGTGTTGCATGAATACCGTATGTATTCATTGGATAACGCTTACAGTATAGACGAACTACGCGAATGGGAGAAACGTGTACACAAAAACCTCGGTACAGATGACGTGCAGTATACTTGCGAACTTAAATACGACGGAGCCTCTATAAGTATTTCTTACGAAAATGGTTTGCTTACAAAAGCGGTAACCCGAGGCGATGGCTTTCAGGGCGATGAAGTTACTACCAACATAAAAACAATCCGCTCCGTGCCGTTAAAGCTAAAGGGGGATTACCCGGCTAAATTTGACATACGGGGAGAAATAGTATTGCCGCTGGAAGGCTTTGCAAAGATGAATGCCGAACTGGTTGAAATTGGCGAAACCCCGTACAGCAATCCGCGTAACACCGCCTCGGGCAGCCTTAAATTACAGGACAGTGCCGAGGTAGCCAAGCGCCCTTTGGATTGTTTGCTGTATTCACTTATAGGCCCTAACCTGCCCATAGACACCCAGTTTCACGGACTTGAAAAAGCGCGCGAATGGGGTTTTAAAGTACCCAAAGAATCACGTATGGCGGCAAGTATAGACGAGGTTATTGCGTTTATAGAACACTGGGACCACCACCGCCACGACCTGCCTTTTGAAACCGATGGAGTGGTTATAAAAGTAAACGACTTGCATCAGCAGGAGGAGTTGGGTTATACCGCTAAGAGTCCGCGCTGGGCTGTAGCTTATAAATTTAAGGCCGAACGCGTCAGCACCAGGCTAAACAGCATTAGCTATCAGGTAGGCCGCACAGGTGCCATTACCCCGGTTGCCAACCTGGAGCCGGTACAACTTGCTGGAACCATTGTAAAACGTGCCTCACTGCATAATGCGGACCAGATAGAAAAACTGGATATTCGCGTGGGCGATGAAGTATTTGTAGAAAAGGGTGGCGAAATTATCCCAAAAATTATTCAGGTGGATTTTGAAAAACGCCCGGCAGATAGTGAGCCTACTGTATATATAACCCATTGCCCGGAATGCTTTACCGAACTGGAACGCAAGGAGGGCGAAGCGCAGCATTACTGTCCTAACTTTTATGGGTGCCCACCGCAAATCATAGGGCGTGTACAACACTACATTTCGCGAAAAGCTATGGATATTGAAGGCTTGGGGGGCGAAACCGTAGCATTGTTATACAATTCCGGCCTGATTGAAAATTATGCCGACCTGTATGAACTGAAAAAGGAACAGGTAACACCGCTGGAACGCATGGCAGATAAGTCGGCGCAGAACCTTGTGGATGGTATTGAGAAGTCTAAAGAAGTACCTTTTGAACGTGTACTGTACGCACTGGGCATTCGTTACGTGGGCGAAACTGTAGCAAAGAAACTTGCCAAACACTACAAATCCATAGACAACCTGGCACAAGCTTCGTTAATGGATTTAATACTGGTTGATGAGATTGGCGATCGCATTGCGCAAAGCGTTGTCGGATTTTTTGAAAATGAAGAGAACCGTAAAATTGTAGAACGCCTGAAAGGTTATGGCGTGCAATTAGAATCTAATGCTGTAGAAGTAGCCCCTGCAAGTGATTTACTTGCTGGTAAAACACTGGTAGTGTCGGGTGTGTTTACAAAGTTCAGCCGAGAGGAACTGAAGAATGGCATTGCCGCAAACGGGGGCAAGGTAGGCAGCACCATCTCTAAAAAAACAGATTATGTTGTAGCCGGTGACAATATGGGGCCCTCTAAACTGGAAAAAGCTACACAACTGGGTGTGAAGATTATTAGCGAAGATGAGTTTTTAGAGTTACTTAGCAACTAAGCCAGATTACAACCTAAAACCAACCAACTATGAAGAATGTATTATATATAATATCGATGACCTTTTTCTTTTTAAGCTGTAATGGACAAACTAAAGAAGAAAAAACCGCAGAAGCGCCTGCTCCAAGAAAAGTATTGACTAATAAGGTGTACGATTCTATAGCTAAGGCAAGGTATACAGCGGCAAAGAAATACAATGATAGCCTGGCAATAGTAATGCAATGGCAACCTGTAAATACAGACAGTTTACTTTGGCGCAGTAAAAATGGTGATATAGGTT
>JAAXJD010000091.1:2516-22710 GCA_012270005.1 Flavobacterium sp.
CTACCTACAAACTCATATCGGGCGATGGTTACGGTTACGGGGCATATTTTAAAGACAAAAAGCATATTTACAATTTTTGGGGAAATTCGGATGGGGGAGGCTTTGAAATTGTTGATGCCGATTATAAAACTTTTGAAAACCTTAGTGATTGCTATGCAAGAGACAAAAATTACATTTACGATTTGCGCTTTGGCAAGATAGAAGAAATCGATGCTAAGACCTTTGTGCTTATCGACGCAGAAAAATGTATTGGCAGGGACAAAAATGGATATTATAATGGGAATGATCTATTAACAGAAGAACGCCTTAAGGACGATCCTGAAACAAGAGCCATTATCAACAAAGACAAAAAACGTAACCACAAAAAAAGTTAAGAAACTAAGCCGCTCAGTAACTCAGAAGCTCTTAAAAAAATGAATATAAAACTACTTGCCATAGGCAAAACCGATAATAAAGCCCTTCAAACGCTGATTGACGATTACACCAAGCGGCTGGGCTTTTATGTAAAGTTTGATTTGGAAATCATTCCGGATATTAAGAACGTAAAAAACCTGAGCGAGGCACAGCAAAAGGAAAAGGAAGGCGAACTGATATTGAGTAAACTCTCCCCTACCGACCAGCTTATCCTACTCGATGAAAACGGTAAAACCTTTAGTAGCGTAGGCTTTAGCGAAGAAATGCAGAAGAAGATGAACAGCGGGGTTAAAACATTGGTATACGTGATTGGCGGGCCTTACGGTTTTAGCCCTGAAGTATATGCCAAGGCACAGGGCAAGGTGTCGTTATCATCTATGACGTTTAGCCACCAAATGGTGCGTTTGTTTTTTATAGAGCAGGTGTATAGAGCCTTTACTATTTTACGTAACGAACCGTATCATCACCAGTAGATTTATTTGGTTAGATTAGTAAAATTTGTGGCTTATGAAAACTGTTGACGATTATATAGCACAATTTCCGGAAGATACTCAACGGGCACTAAACCAGGTAAGGAAGGTAATTATCAGTACCTGCCCTGAAGCCGCCGAAAGCATTAGCTACGGTATGCCGGCCTACAAGCTAACTGAAAAACCATTAGTATATTTTGCCGGATATAAAAATCATATTGGGCTCTATGCCACACCTACCGGCCATGACGCATTTAAAGAAGCACTAGCCCAATATAAGCAAGGAAAAGGCTCGGTTCAGTGGCGACTTACAGCCCCTATGCCACTGGCGCTGATACAGCAGATTGTTTTATTCAGAATCAAAAATATTAAAAACCCCAAATGAGCATTGTGCTTATTTGGGGTTTTATATTTATTCGGTTAACTTAAACCGATATATCATTGTACCAACCTGTTTCTCCGGAGCCGAACTGCTAGCATCAAATTTGGTATTCAGAGCAGCTATCTTTGCCTGATCCAGTAAACATCTCGCTGCATTTGTAGTACCTTTTACTCCGGGATTAGCCGATATTACCTTACCGCTTTTATCAACGGAAATTTCCACTACAACAGTACCTTCTTCATTACAGGTATAACGGGGTTCTTTTTTATCAATCAGGTTTCGTCCTTTAAGCCTATAACTACCGTTTCCGTTACCTATACCTGAGCCGTTACCGCCTCCAGAACCGCTTCCGGTTCCGGGGCCAGTGCCGGTGCCATCGCCACTACCGTTACCTCCCCCTCTACCGTTTCCGGTTCCACCATCGCCGTAGCTGCCACTACTAATCCCGCTATGAGAGCCCTGATTACCTCCTGCTATGGTATTGCCACTCCCCCCGGAATTACTTCCCCCTAAAATCGCATCAAGAGCACTATTTCTTGGCGGAGCCGGTGTTTTAGGTTTATTATCTGTAACAGGCTTGGGGTTAGTTACCTTAGGGTCGCGATTTTTTACAGGTTGTGTATTGGCTACTGCTTCAGCTTTATCATCATCACTACCTACAACTTCCTCGGCAGGGGCAGACTGAGAAGGAGCTACTTTTGAAACAGCATCACTTTGATATTTTGCACCAAGGCCGTGGTCGCTATCGCCAAAGTTTATGGTAGCGCCACCACCTCCGCCACCGCCTTCATCAAGCACTTCTACTATAATTTCCTTATCTTCCTTTTTCTTTTCCACATCAAACTTCAGGACAAATAACAGTACCATTACAACAACAAAGGTTATTATTGTAATGATGCCTGATTCTTTTTCCTCTTTTGTTAGCTTTCCCATTTTTATGGTTTTTTTACAGTGGCTATAACAAATTTCAGTTTTTGGTTCTCGCCTATCTCAAGAATATTGACCATATCCTGAACTTTTAGGTCGTACGGAAATCTTACTATTACTGTACTGTCTTTTGTTTTTTCTACGTGCTGTGCCAGCCTGTAACCTAACGAATCAAACGCCACAGGGGCCTGATCCAGGTAGTACGTATTACCCTTGCCCTCCTGTACCTGTATAGACAAACTTATGTGGCTTTTTGTGGTTTGTGCAGTACTTTTAGCTTTAGGCAAAGTTATCTTTAGTACATTAGGATTAGCAAGTGTAGAAACAATGAGAAAGAACAGAAACAAAAAGAACATAATATCGCTAAGCGATGACGCCGCAATCTCTGCATGGAAACGTTTATTTCTTTTAACTCTCATTATTTACCGGTGGTTATAGCAGTTATAAATTGGATTACCTGTCGTTGTAAACGCAGCGAAAAATTATCTATCACTACATTAAAATAGTGGTAGGCCGAATACGCTATTACCCCCACAACAAGACCTAGCCCCGAACTAATCAATTTTTGATACACACCTTAAGATATGGTGTCTATTGTAATTTCGCCCTCAACAGAAATGGTATGGAAAATAACAATTACCCCACCAATGGTACCAATGAACCCAAGAATAGGAGCCGTACCTGCTACAAGTCCCAGCCAACCCAGTTTCTTCTCCATCATACCTATTTCTACACTGGTTTGTTTTTCCATCATTCCCTCAATTTCGCTTAAAGGACGACCTATAAGTGCAATTCCGCTTTCCAGAATGTTCCCTTCGGCTGTATTGGCTTTACCGGCTGTAATTTGAGCCGCCTCAATTTTCCCCGCACCCAACTGAAGTCGAATTTCGTTTATTAACGACTCGCTGGTTTTAGCAACCTTATTGTAGTAAATCGCCCTTTCGATAATTATGTAAAGCGTAAAAAACAATAGCAACATAATGGGTATAACCATTACCCCTCCATTCATTAACATTTCAAAAAATCGAATCGGCTCTACCTCTTTTCCGGCCTGAGTAGCATTAGTTGCGGTAGTAGCAGCGGCAGGTATGGTGTCCTGCAATAAGAAAATAAGGTGCATCATGTTTTTAGTTTGCGTTTTTAGATGCACCGCTAAAACTGTGCCCTTTTTATACAATAACGGCAAGTTGAGGTATAGCGTATGCAAATAAATAAAAAACCTGCCTATTTGCATAGGCAGGTTTAAAATATTTTAACACGTTTCCGTGATTAAGCTACTTCTTCAGGAGCCTCGTTATGCCTTTGTACAATGGCATTCTTTTCGGCTTCAGATGTAGTATCTACCAGCACCGGAGTTGCAATGAACAGCGATGAGTATGTACCTACTACAATACCTACAAGCATTGCAAATACAAATCCTCGTAAAGAGTCGCCACCAAATATAAACATAATACCAAGTACAAGGATCATGTTTAATGAAGTATTTAACGTACGCGACATTGTGGTGTTGATAGACGAGTTAACGATGTCTTTAAACGAACCTTTTGTAGTACCTGCAAGGAACTCACGAACCCTGTCGAATACAATTACGGTATCGTTCATAGAGTAACCGATAACGGTAAGGATAGCCGCAATAAAGTGCTGATCCATTTCCATGTGGAACGGCATCCACTTGTACAGTACAGAATAAAGGCCCAGTACAAAAATAACGTCGTGAGCCACGGCTGCAATAGCACCAAGGCTGTACTGCCACTTACGGAAACTTACCATAAGATAAATAAACACAATAGCCATAGAGCCAAGAACCGCCCAGTACGAGTTTGTCTTAATATCGTCTGCCACAGTAGCACCTACTTTAGAAGCCTGAAGGATGCCTAAGGTCTTGCCCTGGTTTGTGTTTACAAAGCTTTCGTAAGAGATATTGTTGCTGTAGTACTTTTTAAGTGCAGCATATAGCTTCTCGTTTACTTCTCTATCAGAAGCTTCAGAGTTATCGTCTACTTTATATTTGGTAGTAATACGAAGCTGAGAATCGTTACCAAAAATCTTAACGTCTACGTTATCGTCAAATACCGCATCAGAACTTAGTTCTTCTTTAATCTTATCTGCAGGAACTGCTTTCTCAAATTTAACCTGGAACGTACGCCCACCCGCAAAGTCGATACCCTGGTCAAGGCCGTTCACGTAGAACGATACGCAGCTACCTATAACTACTATAGTAGAGAATATATAAGTAAACTTCTTGATTTTAAGGAAATCAAAGTGGAAGTTAGTAAACCAGTTTTTAGACAGGCTTGTAGTAAAGGTTAGCTCTTTACCTTTCTTCACATAATAGTCAAGGAACATCCTTGTAATGAAGATAGATGTAAACAATGAAGTAAAGATACCAATAAGAAGCGTAGTAGCGAAACCACGAACCGGACCTGTACCAAATATAAACAGCACTAAACCTGTAAGTACGTGGGTAACGTTAGCATCAGTAATAGATGACATAGCACCCCTCCAGCTGAACGATGTTTTTACAGCTTCCTCAAGCGACTTGCCATGACGGAGTTCTTCCTTGGCACGCTCGTATATAATAATGTTAGCATCCACCGCAGTACCTATGGTAAGTACAATACCTGCAATACCAGGTAGTGTAAGTACAGCACCAAAGCTGGCAAGACATCCAAAAAGGAAAAGGATGTTTACAACAAGGGCAACGTTTGCAAATGTTCCTGACTTACCGTAGTAAATCCACATCCATAAACATACTACAAGAAGACCCGCTATAGACGAGTTTATACCGTTATCAATAGCTTCCTGACCCAATGACGGACCTACGATTTCAGATTGAACGATTTCTGCACCTGCAGGTAGCTGACCTGCACGCAGTATGTTAGCTAAGTCTTTTGTCTCAGTTACATCAAAAGCACCAGAGATTTGTGAGTTACCACCAGAGATAGGACCTGTAGTTACACCCGGAGCCGAGTATACTACGTTGTCCATAGTAATAGCTATGTAACCTTGCTCACGGTACGCCTTACCGGTCATTTCTTCCCATTTCTGGGCACCTTTAGCGTTCATGGTCATAGACACAGCCGGTTTACCCATTTGGTCAAATGTATCACTCGCGCCTGTAATTACGTTACCACCAAGCGGAGCAACGTTTTCTTTGTTACCCTTAAGGGCATATAGCTGAAGAACGCCTTTAGCCTTCTTAACATCTTCTTTTCCGTACGCGAAACGTGCAAAACGTGCTTCTGCAGGAAGCAGGCTGCGAATGTCCGGGCGGTTTAGGTACTCTAGTACTTTCTCAGCATCTTTAGTAGATACTATACCAAGTACAGGACCTGCAGACTGCATAGGAGTAAGTTTTTCAAACAGCGGGTTTTCACCTTTCTTAGCTGCTGTAGAATCTTTAGAACCTAAAAGTTTAGAAATAGAGTCGTTTTTAACTTCGGCAGTTTCTTTACCTGCTACTTTTTCGGTTTTTTGAAGTGCAGCGTTAGCACTCACAAGGAAGCCCTGAAGGTCTGTAGCCTTAAAGGTTTCCCAAAACTCAAGCTGGGCAGTACTTTGAAGTAGTTTTTTTACACGGTCTATATCTTTAGCACCAGGTAGTTCTACCATGATACGGCCGGTTTCACCAAGCCTTTGTATGTTTGGCTGCACTACACCAAATTTATCAATACGCTCGGCAAGTACACCAAAAGCACTATCAATAGATTTGCTTACTTTTTTAGCAATAATTTTTTGTACCTGATCGTCAGTCATGGTAGTGTTGATTTCCTCACCATTAACTTTGTTTGTAAATACTTCAGGCGACGCAAGTTTCAGGGAACCTTTAGATTCTTCTTGAAAAGCGATAAAGAAAGCATCCAGGTACGACTGGTTACCTTTCCTTTCTTTGGTAGCTCTCTCCAGTGCTTTGTTAAACACTATGTTCTGAGAGTTGTTAGAAAGGCTCTTTAGGATGTCTTTCACAGAGATCTCAAGCATTACGTTGATACCTCCTTCAAGGTCAAGACCTTTATTAATTTGTTTGTCTCTTACTTCATCATATGTGTAACCAAGATACACTACTGAATCCTTCATCGAATTCAAATAGGCCACTTCCTTGTCTGCATCGCCTTTTGCAATAGCCTGGGCATCAGCCTGGATATTGTGAGACACAAACGTAAAGGAAAGCTGGTAAATACACACTAATCCTAAGAGGATAGCGAAAAATTGTACAAGTCCCTTATTCTGCATTATTACTTAAATTAATTATTCCTTTTTTAAAAAACGAGCAAATATATAATTTCAGAAAAGATTAACCAATTTATTTACAAATTATAATCATAAAAATGCAAGCTATACGCAACAGCCCGCATGTTTACTCCTGAAATCGATATCGCCACAAATAAAACAACGCACTACTAAACCTATATATAAGGCATGCCTACTTTATAAAATAGTGTACTGATATGTTAGCATTTACAAACTTACCAAAGGCCACAATACCCTGAAGACCAAAGTCTCCGAAAGTATAGTTTGTACCTACTTCTCCTATATAATTGGTTCTGGTTTTATAGATATCATGAAGCTTTTGGTTTAAAATCTGCTGTAGTGGCACTATATCTTCCACACTGCCGCGCGAGCCACTAACTTTATACGAAACATTACTAACGTTAGTTATAAAACTCGCCAAAAACTCCACTTTACCAAACTCCTGCGACCCAGAAAGCTGGTACTGATAGGTATCTACGCTACCCGTGATGTTATTTATACCCAATGATCCAAAGGCTGTTTGAATATTTAAAAAGTCAAACGTAACATCTTCCCGACCGTAACCGACAAGCACTGCTAAGTTTATTTTTTGTTCCTTGAGCGTTTTAAAATACTGGCTAAAATTGTACTTAAGCCCCACCCCAAAAACCTGATACTCACTTTTTTTCAGCTTTACTTTTGTAGAGTACTTTACAACAAGCTCTGTACCGAAGGGAAGCCCTACCGAAGCCTGAAGGTACGGGTAAGAAACCACCTGCATATCCATACCCTGAGGTGTTTTTATGTTTACAGGCTCGCCCTGAAGTTCGCCTGTAAGCAGCACCTGTGATTTATTACCTAAAGCAGTGGGAATTTGCGCAGAAGATGCATTTTGTATCTGAAAAAATTTCAGATCGCTGTTGCTTAGCAAAAAACTAAGATCTTTATGAGGTGTCATAAACACATTAGCATGCAGGCCAAACTGCACATCCCAAAGTGCTACTTTTTTAGGGGATGTTATCCAACCCGATGAGGCCTGGTATACCGCCGCATCTGTAGCCGGGGTTACATAGCGGTCTGAAAAAAACATAGCATCGCCTAACAACAGGTTTAACTGCTTTGTAAGCGCCACCACATCAGTTTGTGCAGCAAGCGGGCCTGAACAAAAGAACAGGCCCGCCACTAACACTTTAAAATTATTTTTTAACGGCTTATGCATCAATCTTTGCATAAGCAGCATTCTTCTCAATAAACTCTCGCCTTGGTGGTACCTCATCACCCATAAGCATAGAGAAAATCCTGTCGGCTTCCGCAAGGCTATCAATACTTACCTGACGCAGGGTACGATACTCAGGATTCATTGTAGTTTCCCAAAGCTGCTCAGCGTTCATTTCACCAAGACCTTTATAACGCTGTATAGTAGCACCTCCACCCATACGCTCGTTAGCATCGTCGCGCTGGGTTTCTGTCCAGGCATACTCTTTCTTACTACCTTTTTTAACCAGGTATAACGGCGGAGTAGCTATATATACGTGTCCGTTTTCTATAAGCTCCTTCATAAATCGGAAGAAGAAGGTAAGAATAAGCGTGCTGATGTGGCTACCGTCTACGTCGGCATCACACATAATCACTACTTTGTGGTAGCGTAGCTTATCCAGGTTAAGCGCTTTACTGTCTTCTGCTGTACCAATGGTTACACCCAGTGCCGTAAATATATTTCGTATCTCTTCGTTCTCAAAAACCTTGTGGTGCATGGCTTTCTCCACGTTAAGGATTTTACCCCTTAGCGGCATAATAGCCTGGAATGCCCTGTCTCTACCCTGTTTTGCAGTACCACCTGCCGAGTCACCCTCTACAAGGAAGATTTCGCATTTTGCAGGATCCTGCTCAGAACAGTCGCTTAGTTTGCCCGGAAGTCCACCGCCACCCATCACGGTTTTACGCTGCACCATTTCACGCGCTTTCTTAGCAGCGTGGCGCGCCTGCGCGGCCAGGATTACCTTTTGTACTATGGTACGGGCATCGTTAGGGTTTTCTTCCAGGTAGTTTTCCAGCATTTCGCTTACCACCTGGCTAACAGGAGCCACTACCTCGCGGTTACCCAGCTTGGTTTTGGTTTGTCCTTCAAACTGAGGTTCAGCAACTTTAACCGATATAATAGCCGTAAGCCCTTCGCGGAAGTCGTCACCTGATATTTCAAACTTCAGTTTTTCAAGAAGCCCCGAATTATCGGCGTATTTTTTAAGCGTATTGGTAAGCCCCCTACGGAAACCCGAAAGGTGCGTACCACCTTCGTGTGTATTAATATTATTTACGTAAGAGAAAATATTTTCACTGTAGCTGGTATTGTATATAAGCGCCACCTCTACCGGTATTTCACCCTTATCACTCTCCATGCTTATTACATGGCCAATGATAGGCTCACGGTTCCCATCCAGGAACTTAACAACTTCCTTAAGGCCTTCCTGAGAATAGAATGTTTCACCAAGGTAGGTACCATCCTCTTTTTGCTCACGCTTGTCAGTAAGGGTAATGGTAATACCTTTATTAAGGAATGAAAGCTCGCGCATACGGGCGGCAAGCGTGTCATAAGAATACTCCAGCGTTTGGGTAAAAATAGTACCATCTGGCTTAAACCATACTGTAGTACCGCGCTTTTCGGTTTCACCTATCTGTTTTACAGGATAAATGGCTTTACCCCTTTCATATTCCTGCTCGTATATTTTACCATCGCGGAATACAGTAGCTTTTAAATGATCTGAAAGTGCGTTTACACACGACACCCCCACACCGTGAAGACCACCGGATACCTTATAAGAGTCCTTATCAAACTTACCACCGGCACCAATCTTGGTCATTACAACCTCAAGCGCCGATACGCCTTCTTTTTTATGTATGTCTACAGGAATACCACGGCCGTTATCTTCTACGGTTATAGAGTTATCCTCGTTTATGGTTACAAAAATGGTATCGCAATACCCGGCAAGTGCCTCGTCTATAGAGTTATCTACAACCTCGTATACAAGGTGGTGAAGACCGCGCGGCCCTACATCACCAATATACATGGACGGACGCATCCTTACGTGTTCCATACCCTCAAGGGCCTGGATACTATCAGCCGAATAACTGCTTTTCTTTGCTTCTTCGCTCATAAATGTATGTCCTTAACTATAATTTCAGTTTAACGAACAAATATAGGTAAGTACAGGCGATTATGCTAATATACCCGCTCATTTAGCACCGGAGTTATTAACAATTTATTAAAAATCGCCTACAAATAAAGTTTTTAAATATAATCATTGAAACGCCTGATTATTTAAAATAGTAGAAATTGAGTAGCCAAAACCAATCATATAAATGTCTTATAGTATTATAGCAAACCACAAAAACGGTACACTTAAAGAAATACCTGTATCCAGATATGGAACCTTCCATAAATTCTGTCTGCCGCTATTTACTCAACATCATTTGCAAAACTTTATTGATATTAAGTACAGCCATGATATAGAAGAAGAAGATGGAATAACCTTATATCTAAATATTTGTTTTTAATTCCTTACTTATTAGAAGTAAGGAATATTGAGCGTACCGGTTTTATTATAGAGAAATTAAAAAATATTAATTTTACAGATTACGAATATATCAGCATAAGCAAAAAAAGAAAAATCCAACCTATCAAAACTATGGCAAAAAAAAGAAAAACATTACCAAAGGATTTTGTAGAAATCCTCAAGAGAGGAGATATTCAAGAAATTATAAATGTTTTTGACAAATGCGAAATTGATGCCTATGGTGGGTACGATAAGCTAACTGCAATTGCTTTTCCTGAATGCCCGCCGGAACTTGATAAATGGCTGGTTGAAAAAGGCCTGGACATAGAAGCCGTAAATGATTATGGCTATACTCCTTTACAGCACCGTGCAGAATATTGGAGTGCAAATATTAAAAGCCTTATTGATCTTGGTGCAGACATAAACATCAATAACAAAAACGGCACTGCCCTTCACTGTGCAGCAAAAAAAATATTACACAACATGTAAAAACACTTGTAGAATACGGAGCAGATGTAAATACCCCAGCACTCGAATCTTTTTCTTACATAGACAGTAAAACTTCTACTGCTTTAGAATACAGTCTGGCTTCTTGCAGTAATATACATATAGCGGATGCCTGTGAAATAGCTAAAATACTATTAGATGCAGGTGCCCGGAAAACAGAAAAAATGAAAGAGCTGGTTACAAAAATAGGGACTACGTTTGAATTCCATCGATCAGGATTTAATCGTGAACTTGTAGAAAAACAAAGCGATGCCCTTGATGAGCTTTATACCATTTTTGAAGTTACACCTGTGCCACGACGTATAATACACGACGGTAAATCAAAAATAAAGATAAAAGCCAATACCACGGATAAGCAGTTTGAAGAGATTTGGGAGCTTCTGGTGCCATCAAGCGGGGCTGCACAGACCATGCAGGGAGAAGTAATAAGAATTGCCGGGCGAATTTCGGACGAGCTAAGTCGCAATGGCGGTACAAACTGGGACAACGATTTTAAAGCAATGACCGATACATTTTTAGTATTTATACAACAAGGTGAAAAACTGAATGCTGAAGAAATTGATATAGCTACCAAAACTGTAAACGAAGTAAAATGTAAAATAGATACAAATGTAGACTGGCTTACAGAATTTGCCGTAAAATGGGTATTAAAAAACCCTATACCTAAAGACCTACCTCCCATAAACTATAAGAGGTAAACATTTTTTTTCAGCTATATACCGAAACACCATATAAAAAGAGCGCCCCGTTCTATACAACGGGGCGCCTCCACAAACAAACAAACTAAATTCCAAAAACCTGAAATTAAACTACTATTTTTTGCTGCGCTATGGCAGTATCGGCCTGTACGTGCGCGGCATTAGCCCTGCCACTCGGGTCTGTATTTGCCTGCCATTTCGGTATCCATTTCCTTACGGTTTGTGCGGCACTTACTTGCGGGAAATGCTTATGGAATACACTCCTGTAAAAATACGCCTCTTTAGTTGCCGGTGTATTATACGGGAACCTTTCGGCGGCACTTGCCATTTGCTCATCGGTTACCTGGGCAGAACAATACTCTATAAGCGTATCAATCCAGTTATACCCTACACCATCGCTAAATTGCTCTTTTTGCCTCCAAAGTACACTATCTGGCAAGTATGGCTGCTCAGGGGTATCAAACGCCTTTCGCAAAATATATTTTTCAATACCGTTATACGTTAACGGCTCTTTTTCTTCCGGTTTAATTTGTATGGCAAGTTCCAGGAATTTCTTATCCAGGAACGGCACCCTGGCCTCTAGTCCGTGCGCCATAGTACTCTTATCTGCCCTAAGCAAATCTGCTGTAAAGAGCTTTTGCACCCTGTCCATAGTTTCACGCTGGAAATCCTCTGCCGAAAGAGAGTTCCGAAAATAAATGTATACGCCAAATATCTCATCATACCCTTCACCGCTAACCACTACTTTAATGCCCATATCTGTAATGGCCTTACTTAAAAAGTACATAGGCGTACTGGCACGGATTGATGTAACATCATACGTTTCTAAGTGCCAAATAAGTTTATCCAGTATTTCTATACCTTGCTCTATGGTAAAATGCACTTCATGGTGCTGGGTCCCTAAAAACTCCGCTACCGCACGTGCCGCTACAGCATCGGGGGCACTGTCATCTAATCCTATTGAAAATGAATGCAGGGTTTTGCCCAGTTTTTTCATAGCCCTTGCCTCAATAGATGACGTAAGCGACGAATCAAGTCCGCCTGAAAGCAGCACTCCAATAGGCACATCGCTCATCAGCCTTTTTTCTACCGCCTGGGTTAGTGTTTCCCTTATGGCTTGGTAATCTACGGGCTGCACTGCTTTGGTTATATCTTCCCATTGTGGCCTGTAGTACTTTACAAAGCCTGTTTTGGGCGTGTAGTAATGCCCCGGAGGGAATGTAGAAAACGTTTGGCACTGGTCTGCAATCGACTTCATTTCGCTGGAAAAGTACATCCTGCCACGGTCGTCTATACCGTAGTATAGCGGTTTAACACCCAGTGGATCTCTGCCCGCTATAAAGTCATCACCGTCTATAACAACGAAACCAAAAATACCATCGAGCATATGGCAAAAATCATAACCAAACTCCTCGTACAGATGCACAATAACTTCTGAATCAGAGGTAGTGCGGAATGTATGCGAAGCAAGAACGGTGGTACGAAGTTCCTTGTGATTGTATATTTCGCCATTGTGTACCATCCATGCATCTTTTGTACCCTGTATAGGCTGTTTACCTGTATTAAGGTCGATGATAGAAAGGCGTTCGTGGCTCAGGATGTGGCCTTTTTCTGTTACATGTAAATCGCTTTCATCCGGCCCGCGGTGCGACATCCTTTTAGACAACTGTTTTACAAGTGCTTCGTCTTTTCCTTTTCCTATGATTGCTAATATTCCGCACATACTCTTATTCTGTTTTATTTTGTATGTTAAAAACCTCTATTTGGTTTATTTCAACAAGACAAAATTGCACTTTAGGTTTAATTTTAAAAACACAAAAACTAATTCTGCTTAAAAATTAAAACAAAAGACAGGATTATAAGAATAATCTATAAGTAAAGTAGGCTCTTACGGCAAGCTAAAATTACAATTCATAAAAAAACCATCCCAAAGGATGACTCATTTAAACTATTGAAGTGATACTATATTTTGTACCATTTACCTCAAACGAATCGCCTACCTCCTTCCCCATCATGGCAGCACCTAAGGGCGACTGCGGAGACAAAGCGAGTATGGTAACGCCATCTACCGTGATTTTTGGCAATGCAGTGCTTACAAACAAATGATGCCCATTTGCTGTCACCAGGCTCCCAAGCACTACCCTGGTGTTTACGGCATCGGGATTGATTTTATCTAATACAGCCTGTTGCTCTAAAAACTCAGCTATTTTATGATTTAGTTTTTCCTGCTCTAAATGCATCATGCTAAGTGCCGTTTCATGCTTATCGCCGGCCGATCCTTTGGCGTCGTTCTGAGCGCCTTCGGTCAGGGCAGCTATCATGTCATGAAAAGCATCGAGCTTATCTTCCACCTGCTGTTTATAGTAAGCAAGTACTTTATGTTTTAAAGAATCCATTTAAAGATTGAAGGATTTAAAAATTAAAATATTTTTGGACGGGAGTAAAAGTAAAAAGATTCTTCACTCTAACCTATGGCCGAAATAATGAATCTTATATATGAGGACAGAAGGCTTAAAACATTCAAACGTGAAATTATACTAATTAAACTTGAACGTAGCCCCAAGCAGGAACTGGAATCCCTGTACCGGATAGTTTACCCATTTCTGGTAATTTTGATTGGCTATGTTATTAAGCTTTATAAAGCCGGTTAAACGGTCATTGTATTTGTAATTAACGTGAGCATTTACGTCAAAGTAACTCTTAAGGGTTACAATGTTTCGGTCAAAGCCGTCTGCACCATTTTCGGTTAATATAACGTCTTTACGGTCGCCTAAAAAAAACACGTTTGTACCTGCATGCCACTTTTCTGTGATATCAATATCCAGGTTTGCCCCTACTTTCATTGAAGGCATGTTCCATGCTTCCTGCTGGTCTGTTGTGTAACCATAATAGGTACCGTTTATCCCCGCTTTTACAGTGTTAGAAAAATCAGCCTTCAATTCACCAAAGAAACTCATGGTTTTAAGGTTATCATACACTAAACCAAATGAGTTACCATACACGTAAGCGTTACTGTTAATATCTGGCACCCCATTTGAATTATGTAAAAAGAACGCATGGTCGTCTTCAGAGAGGTAACCGGCCCTTAAATTGTAACTCACCGGGTTTGCCAACTTACCTTTTAATCCTACATACAAATCAAATTGCTGGTTAGTAGGCGTTATAGGTGTAAGTGTAGGCGATACAAACGGGTTTACACCCACAAAATCAGCGTAAGAATTTTGCTTCAGTCCGCCCTCTGCACCGGCGTATACCACCATAAGGTCGCCCACCAGTTTGTGCGATGCCTTTATTTGAGGGTAGATAAAGAACTTATTATCGCTTACACCGTTTTGGCTGCTTATGTTATAAAACACTCCCGCCCCAAACTGCACCGAAGTGTCTTTGCGCTGAAAAAGTATGCTGGGCTGCACGCCAATATTAAAGTTGCTGTAGCTAATGCCGTTATTTACAAAGAAGCTGCGGTTAAAATCACCACCTACATAATCTGCTACCAAACCAAACTTAACCTTTTCCTTCCCAATTTTTACATCAAAATCAGGGGTTATAAAAAATCGGTTTTCTGATGAGGAAAATCCATCAGAAAAATGCTTGTACTGCGCCTGCGCTTCATGAAAGAAACTCTTACGCGCTGAAATTTTACCCCCTATGTAAAAGGTGTTGTAGGTTTGCTTACTGTCAAACGCATTAAAGTCCATATCGTTATAGGCAGTATAGTCTAAGCCGTACCAGTTGTAAACCTGGCGCTGGTACCCAAGGTCTGTACTCCACGTATACTCCTTCTGGCGATTACCGTAGGTAAGGTCTATAGCGTTTGTACTAAAGTTATCGTCTGCTTTTACGTTCTTGATACCCCCCTGCGACGACTGATGCCTTAACAACGCCCCTACGTACTGGGTATCGTCTATGTTGTGCGATACAAAAGCCTCGCCGTTTACGGTACCGTAATTACCTAAACCAAGGGTAAGGTAATTGCTATAATATTTTTCGCGTGCTTCCTGGTCTACAGTAGCAGCCTTGCCCTTTGCCGGTGAAAACGTAGAGGCTACCGGATAAGAAAATATGTTATACTTTATTTCCTCCTTTTTGGTATTGGTTTCATCTTCAATTACCGGAGTTTCCTTTACTTTAAATGCATCTGAAACCGTGGGTGTATATGGCTTTACTACGTTTACCACCTCTATACCCAGGTTCTCATCCCGCTTTTGTGCGTGCGCCTGCTGTAAACCGGCCACCGCTGCAATAATCGCTATTTTATATGTTATCTTCATGGCGTTTACGTGTCTGTTAGTTTTGAACTGATGAGTTCCTTTGGGCTTCTTTACCTTTTATGGTACTTAATTCTGTTTTGGCTTCCTCCACAACATCCGGATAGGCGGTAAAGTTTTTAATTACACTTTCCAGTATGTACGTAGCCTGGTAGCTGTCTTTTAGCCCATAAAAATTCTTAGCCATAACCACAAGGCCCTTAGACCCGAAATATTTGTAACCCGAATAGTCTTTACTCAGTTTCTGTACAACTTTGTTGCTATCCTCATACTTTCCGTCTTTATTTTTAAAGTACGCATCGTAGTATAGCGCCTCTGCTGCCAGTTCGCCTTTAGCAATGGTAAGCAGTTTTGCGTACGCAGCACGGGCTTTAGGCTCATCGTTATTTTTAATGGCAGAACGCGCTACAATAATCTGTGCATCGCTTTTTACGCGGTCTTCGGTTTTTGCATTAGCCAAAACTTTATCAGCATACACCACTGCATTTGCATAATCCTTGCTGTCGTAGTAACACTTCATAAGGTTGCTTTGCGCAAAGGTTACGTTTTGCGGATAATCTGCCTCAGCCTCCAACCTTTTTAATACCGGGATGGCCTTATCGCAGTTAGATGACTTTAGGTGTACCTGAGATAAACGTGCCAGCGCCTGTTCTGTAAACTCATTTCGCGGAGCCGCAATAACATATTCATAATGCGGTACGGAGTTGCTTTCCAGCCCATCATTAAAATACGATTGAGCCAGGTAGAAGTTAGCCTTTAACGCAGAAATACCGTTAGGGAACTTACTTACATAGCTGCTCAGGGCAGTAATGGCTCCTTTGGTATTATTCTGCATATACTGCTTTTCGGCAGCTTCCCATGCTGTATTATCAAGGTCGGCATCTGTAACATCTACAAAAGAAAGGGTTTTAACCCATGCGGCATACTCATCGGTACGGCCGTTATCTACATAAATGTTACGCGATGTTTGCACTGCCTCTACCGCTTCGGGTGTGTTTGGGAATTTAGCTACAACGTCTTTAAACTTAGCGAGTGCCTTGTCATCTTGCTCTGAGTTGTAGTAAACCAACGCCTCGCGCATCATAGCCTTACTTATGTAGCTGCTGGTTTTATATTCGGCAATAAGCCTTTCGTATGCGGCAATAGCTTCGTCGCCCTGCTTCTGTGCCACATAGGTGTTTCCTAATTCGTAAAGAGCATCATCTGCATATTTCGACTTAGGGAAACGCTTTATAAAACTGGTAAGATCTTCTATTTTCTTTTCGTTACGCTGCACAAAACCATAACTTATAGCTTTCTGAAACAAAGCATAATCGGCATCTATACCGTTCATTTCTATGGCTTTGTTGTACGCTTCCATAGCAGGCCAGTACTTAGCACTAACAAACTGGCTGTCGCCCAGGCGAAGGTAAGCATCATTAAGGCGTTGCTTGTCTTCTTTAGCGAAACCTGTAGCTACATAATCGCCAAAGGCTTTAGCAGCCTTTTCATATTCTTTTTGCTTAAAATAGGCGTAACCGATATTATAATTCAGGTTTTTAAACTCAGGCGTGGTAGCCGCATCGCTGTAGCCCTGAAACTGCCTGTAGCTTATCAGTGCATCTGCAAACTGATCCAGTACATACTGGCTCTCTCCCTGCCAGTAAGTAGCACGGGCGGTAATACGGGCGTCTCGCGCTTCGGCAACTGATTTTTTAAACAAGCCTAATGCCTGCTGGTATTTACCATCAGTATACAGCTCCAGCCCGCGATAAAATGTAACCTTTTGATACGCTGCACGATTTTCAGGCGACTTATTTTTTTCAAGCAACGCCAGGGCTTCGGTATAGTTTTTAGAAGTTATGTACGAGTCTATTTGTAGCTCCTGTACCTCTTTTTTAAATGGCGATGCCGGATACTTCTCCAGGAAACCACCCAGCACCTCGGGTACACTTTGATACGGGTTACCTATATCATAACTCAACTTTGCATAGTTAAGCGCTGCATCTTCCTGTATTTTTGGCTCAAAGGTCATTTCGCTGGCGTTCTTAAACGCGTTTAGCGCCTGCTGTTTTTTACCTGTTTTAAGGTAACTCTCCCCTAAGTGATAGTAAGCGTTTTGCGCCACAGCATCGTTACCGCCTATAATTTTATTAAATTCGGTAATTGCCTTTTCATAATCGCCCTGTTTGTAGTACGCGTAACCTAACTGATAAAAATCAGTGTTTGTCCACTTACCCTTTTTACCGTGATAGTCTTTCAGGTATGGTATAGCCTTATCGTATTGGGCAAGGTTAAAATAACTCTCTCCAATAATCTTATTCAGTTCGCTTTTTTCCAGCGCATCGCTCTTAGGAAGTTGCGGAACCCCAAGCTCTATTGCCTTTTTGAAGTTACCCTCCTTAAAGGCCATATCAGCTTGGAAGTAGCTCATCTTTTCGCTGTACTTCTGTTTGTCTTCTACCTGTTCAAAATAAGCGTTTGCCTTTTTATAATCGTCTCCCTCATACGCCAGGAAGCCCAGGTAATATTTGGCCTGCGAGCCATACTTTTTAGACTCCTTAACTTTTTGCAGGTATTTTTCAGCATCTTTTTTATTGCCCTGCGTAAAATAACTGTACCCCTTCTGGAAATTGTAACGTTCCCTATCGGCCTGCGCCAGGTTACTTTCGTCTACTTTTTCGTAGTAGCCTAATGCCTGCTGGTAGCTGCCCTGGCTAAACTGGTAGTTTGCCATGTCTACATTGGCCTGGTTTTGGCGCGGGCTTACCGGATATGCTTCCATATAATCCTGCATAAGCACATCGGCATTCCTTTGGTTAAGCTTGATTGCACATTCGGCAACGTAGTAGGCACAATCTGCCTGTACATCGGTGTCTTTATTTTCGCTTTTAGTTTTTTCGAATAATATCTGTGCCGCCTGGTACTGTTTATCGTCGTACAGGGTTACGGCCTTGTCAAAATCCTTTAACGGATGCGTGTATACGGCAGACTGCTGTGCCGAAAGGCTCATAGCCGAAAAAGGCACGGAAAGCAGTAGAAACCTGTTGATTTTGCGCATGTGTGTTCAGTTTTATGTAATGTTCCAAATATACCAATTCTTACATTAACAAACGGAGGCCTTACGGCTTTTAGTATAGCTACTGACCGGCCACCAGTTTGTTAAAAAAATATTTAAGTGCAGCGTTTACAATGCCTAAGCACTGCTACCTATAACAAAAAGCGTGCAAATTTTAACCCAAAATTAACCACCTTGCCCTGTACGGTATCTTAAAATAAATTTTGTTTACGGTAGTTTATTATTACTTTTACATTTCTAAAAAACGGATTTCGCAGCTTATGTCGCAATTAATATTATCACTCAGGAATGCTACCATATACCAGGAAAACAACGCCATATTAAAGGATATAGACCTGGATGTAAACCGCGGTGACTTTATTTACATTATAGGCAAAAGCGGCACTGGTAAAAGTTCGCTTATAAAAACGCTTTATGGCGACCTTACACTGCAACGTGGCGAGGGCGAGTTTGTAGGCTATAACCTGGGCAACCTTAAAGAACGCGATATACCCTACCTGCGTAGGAAAATAGGTATTGTTTTTCAAGACTTTAAACTACTACCGGACAGAAACGTACACGAAAACCTGATCTTTGTACTTAAAGCCACCGGCTGGAAAGACAAAGAAGAAATGCTTGTTAAGGTAAATGAGGTGCTGGACAAAGTGGGCATGAAACATACGGCCCTTAAAATGCCGCATCAGCTTTCTGGTGGTGAGCAACAGCGTATAGCTGTGGCACGCGCCCTGCTTAACGACGCAGAGGTTATCCTGGCCGACGAACCTACGGGTAACCTGGACCCACAGACCAGTGTGGAAACCATGCAGCTACTACGCGAAATAAACCAACAGGGTAAAACCATTATCATGGCCACACACGACTATGCTCTTATAATGAAGTTCCCTGCCAAAACACTTAAATGCGACGAGGGCACGCTGTTTGAGGTAGTGCAACGTACCGTATAAACTCTGTACCAATACTTTAAAAAATGTTATCGGTACTTATACCTACATACAACTACAATATAGTACCGCTGGTTACTGCCGTGCAGCAACAATGCAGCGACGCGGGTATATCCTACGAAATTATAGCCTGCGATGATGCTTCAGATGGCCAAACTCTGCTCTCAGATGATTTGGTTTCCAGATTTCCTAAACTGAAATACATCAAAAATCCTGTAAACTTGGGGCGTACCCTTACCCGCCGTAAACTGGCCGAAACAGCTATTTTTAATAACCTGCTATTTCTTGATGCAGATGTGCTGCCGGTTAGCAATAACTTTATAAAGATTTACCTGCCTTACCTTAATAAAAACATGGCAGTTTTTGGCGGATATGCTTACGAAGACACGTCTATAAAACCAAATAACTTGTTGCGCTACACATTCGGTAAACAGCGTGAAGAAGCACCTGCAAGTAAACGTAACGAGCAACCATACTGTATGGTTTTCTCAGGAAATTTTCTAACTAACAAAGCTATCTTTTTTGAAAACAATTATCCGAAAAACGATAATTTTTATGGCTTGGATCTTTACTTTGGATATAGCCTTTATAAGAATAGTGTAAATGTCTGTCATATAGATAACCCTATTTATCACCTTGGACTTGAGTCCGATGTCGTATTTTTCAGGAAAAGCCTTGAGGCTGTTAAAAACAAGAAAGTATTGTTAGAAGATTACCCTGAGCTAGCAATGCACAAGATCCGTACAAA
>JAAXJD010000138.1 GCA_012270005.1 Flavobacterium sp.
AAACTAAGCAGCACAGGTTTGGCTTTGCTGCCACAACCAATTTGAGGTGCTGCGGCACATACCAAAGGAGCTTTATAAAAGCTGATGTTACTTTTAGTATTCGGGGCTTCTTTTGCTGAGAGAAGGGCACCTGCTACAATTAACTTTTTCATTTTTTATTAGTTTTATTATTTTTATTATTTTTAGAAAATGGTTTTAACATTATCAACGCTACCAACAGCGCACCACAACAAATAAGATGAAGCCACATAAGTTTTTACAGGATTGACTATTTGATTTTACGCCTTTGTATTGGGCTTAATAACTTCAATGGCTTTAATCAGTTCTTCGGGTTTGGTTTTGGCGGCATCATACTTTACTATGGCAACTCTTTTCACAGTTTTTATCGGATGAATTTCCCTTTTAACAACAGCTTTTCGACTTGCTTTTATCTTTTTCTGTTGGTCTTAAACCCATGCCAATCGCTTCTTTCAATGCCGTCATTTCTGATTCGTTCAGGTATTTTTGCCCTATGGAAAGCAAATCTCCCTCTATCTGCTTTTCAATATCATTTTCCACTTTCTGCTCGTTATTGTTAATGGCTGAACCATAATTTTTGGTGAAACGATTTTTAAATGCCTGGATAAATTCCGTTTTAAGGTTTTCAGCTTTTTCTTTGCTTAACGGGGTTTTGGCATTTACACGGCTAATCAGGCGATCTGCAATAATGCCGGCTTCTTCCATACTGAGTTTGTCAACATCGGTATTTCGATACCAGTTTTGTTTATTGGCAAAATCAGCCATCAATGTTTTTTCTTCCTCACCGGAAACGGCAGTTACATTCAATTTATTTTCCGTGAAAACCGCATTTGCAACAGATGTGCGCAAGTCTGGTGTCGTATTTTCTTTCCATACTAATGCAATCACTGTACCTGTTCGGTTCAGCCAGGCTTCAGTCACTACGTCGCTTTTATTTTCCAAACTAAGCAGCACAGGTTTGGCTTTGCTGCCACAACCAATTTGAGGTGCTGCGGGACATACCAAAGGAGTTTTATAAAAGCTGATGTTACTTTCAGTATTCGGGGCTTCTTTATTGCCAGAAACGAAAGAGTAAATGACGATTGCTACTAAGAGAAGGGCACCTGCTACAATTAATTTTTTCATTTTTTTTTATTTTTATTTATTTTTATTATTTTTTTATTTTTATTATTTTTAGAAAATGGTTTTAACATTATCAACGCTACCAACAGCACACACCACAACAAATAAGATGAAGCCACATAAGTTTTTCCAGACTTTATTGACTATTTGAGTTTACACCTTTGTATTGTGCTTAATAACTTCAGCTTGGTATCCTGCTTCCTCAATGGCTTTAATCAGTTCTTCGGGTTTGGTTTTGGCGACATCATACTTTATTATGGCGACATCACCCGGATACTCAACTGATTGTTCTATAACACCATTTACATTTTTCAGAGCTTTTGATACATGGTTTGCGCATCCGGCACAGGTCATTCCTGTAATTTTTAACTTAACAGTTTTACTATTTCTCTGATTATTGTTTTCAGTAATTGCTTTTTTGTTTGATGAAGCAGCACAACATTGTGCATTTGTTTGAAAGGATAGTAGTATAAATCCAATGATTGAGATTAAAAAATATTTTTTCATTATGCTTTTTTTATAAATGATTAAAAAAAATTGCACCCATTTGGGTCGCAAATGTATCCTGCTATCCGTGTGCTTAATTTTCTAAAGTTGCTGCTTCGCCAGAAACTTTGTAACCTGTAGCATCAATAGACTTGATAATTGCTTCCTTGTTAGTTTTACTGTTATCAAATTTTACATCAGCAGTTCCATTAGTACTGTTAGCAGAAACACTTACAATTCCTGGTAATTCATTCACTGCGTGTTTTACATGTTCTTCGCAACTTGCGCAAGTCATTCCACTTACATTAAATTTTACTTCTTGTATGTTATCAGAAGAAATTACAACTATTTCTTTGTCTGCTTTCGGATAGAAAATATGTCCATAATAAGGGAAAGCCATCATCAGAAATGCAAATACTGTTACAATTCCTAAAAACTTTTTAGTTTGCATAAAAGGCGGTTTCTCATCTTCTTCACAAGCACATTCTATTTCTTCGGCAGTGCGTGGTTTGAGTTTTTGATACCAAGCAAAACCCAATACTAAAACGGTAATACCAAGTAAATACGGTCTTACAGGTTCTAACCACGAAAAGGATGACACAATTCCTCCTGCACCTGATATCAGGGCTAAAACTGGTGTAATGCAACAAAGTGATGCTGCAATGGCTGATAAGATACTTGCTCCCGCAAGTTTTCCTGATTTTGATTTTTTATTCATGCAAGTTCTTTTTTTGATTTATTGTTAATAATGATTTTGAAAAAAGGATGTAGTAGTCTTAGATGTTCTGCTTTAAGAGAATAAAAAATTGTTTGTCCTGAACGTCTGGCTTCTATTACATCGCCATCTTTCATTTTTCTTAAATGTTGAGAAATTGCTGGCACGCTCATACCCATAATATCAGCAAGGTCGCAAGGGCAAAGTTCGTCTTCTTCTTCAAGTAGGAACATGATTTTAAGTCTTACTTCATTGCCAGCCAATGCTAACAAACTACTTAATTGGTTAAAAGCTTGAGCATTGGACTGCAGTTTTTCTCTGCATTGTTCTATTTGAGTTTGGTCAGCAAATATTCTAATACACGATTTTGTTTTTCCCATATCTTTTTAATTATTGATTGAATAACGCAGCAAATATACAAATAGTTTTCTTATTTAAGCAAATGCTTAAAAGAAATATGATTAATTTACCCTCTTTAGCATTTAATTATAATACTGTTACCAGGAAGCTATTCTTATGAGTGTGTTATTCTGTCCATTTGGTTATTTTTTAACATTATTTTGAATAACACCCAAGTTTACGGGCAAACTAAATCTTTGGAAGTTTATTGTCCGACGCCAAAGTAGTTTCTATTCTTTATTGATAAAATAGGCTGTCATATAACCATTTACGTTTACTAAAATCATCCGGCTAAGGCTTACAGCCTAAAAAGCTTTCTGTTTCGGCATTATACAGTTCAAAAAGCAAAGGTCAGCTAAGAAGGAGGCAATCAAATTTTACTTATTTGTACTATTATGTGTGTTCGTAACATCCATAATAGTACAATCTTCTCACTAGAGTATTAGTATCTTCATTATTACATCAGATGCTGCAAATCAGGGTCATTCTTAATGCGCTCTATTTCACTTTCTATAATATGAAGAATATCTAATTTTATATGCTTGTAATTACTTTCAATTTTCTGCTTCATCTTATCCTCGCCGTGTTCATTTACAAAAGACAAGATTTGCGGTATTTGCTGATAAGCTTTTGTTTCGGCAGCTACCTTTTCATTATCCACTACTATTTCAGCGTGAAATATCTTTTGCTCGATACGTTCATCAAAATTATCCGATACTGAGCCTACAAACATTCCCTGTGTTAAGGTTGAAATCTTTGAAGCCGGAATAAGGCTATCTAATTGGGTGGAAACAGAAGTTGAAGTATCATTTCTGTTGATCGATATGCTCTGACGTTTCTGCAGTACTTTCCCGAAACGTTCCGAAAGGCTTTTTGCTGTTTCTCCAACCACCTGACCACTGAAAATATTACCAACAGTATTCTGAATAACTTTGGCTTCTTTGTCCCCGTAATCCCTTATCAATTGAGAGAAATCCTGAAAACCCAAACAAACTGCAACTTTATTACTTCTTGCTGTTGCAATCAGGTTATCCAGCCCTCTGAAATAAATTGTAGGTAACTCATCTATAATAACGGAACTTTTTAATTGCCCTTTCTTATTTATCAATTTTACAATCCTCGAATTGTACAAGCCCAAAGCTGCGGAATAAATATTTTGCCTGTCAGGATTATTGCCTACGCACAAAATTTTCGGTTCTTTCGGGTTATTGATGTCGAGCGTAAAATCATCGCCTGTCATTACCCAGTATAATTGCGGACTAATCATTCTTGATAGCGGAATTTTTGCTGATGCTATTTGTCCTTGTAATTGGTCTTGTGCACCGCTTTGCCACGCATCCATAAAGGGCGATAGATAGTTTTCTAAATCGGGGTATGAGGTTAAAATAGTGAACACGTCCGAATACTTTTTATTCAGTAATTCAATGGCGTGTGGGAATGTACAATACTTGCCATTTTCGTAGATTTTCAGATACCAAATAATAGCAGCCAAAAGAATGATTGGGCTTTCTACGAAAAAATCCCCTTGCTTTTGTATCCACGACCTGTTGAGGTTTAGCATTATGGTATATGCTGCTTCGTAAGCATCTGAAATGTCCGTCATAAAGTCGGGATTGAGTGGATTACAACGGTGGCTCTTGCGTGGGTCGTCGAAATTTATCACGTAAAATTTAGGCTGAACTCTGTACTTATCCCGATGCTTCAGTAAATGGTTATAGGCGATAGTCGAAAGGTCATCGAATTTGAAATCGTAGTCGGGTAACGATATGGTCATTGAGCATATCGAAAACCCTGTCCTCAAAAAAAG
>JAAXJD010000155.1 GCA_012270005.1 Flavobacterium sp.
TTTCGCAGTGTCTTACGACGCATAATAATCCCATACATAGTCAGGATATAGAAAATCACCACAATGATCATTACATAATCTAGCAAGTCGCCATATTTACCGGTTAAACACAGTACCGATGCCCAAATGCACTGTAACCATAGCCCCCAACCGGGTACGCTTGCCTTGTTAAGGCTAGCCGCTTTTTTAAAGAACAAGCCGTCGTTCGCCATGGTATAGTATACGCGTGCACCTGCAAGAATAAGCCCGTTGTTACAGCCAAAAGTAGAAATCATAATCATAATGGCAATGATATAGCTGCCATTAGTACCAAAAATGAATTGGGAGGCTTCTACCGCCACACGTTCTGAAGGTGCGAAGGCAATGTTCTGCATTGGCATTACAGCAATGTACATTATGAGGGCCAAAATATAAATTACCGTTACAATCAGCGTTCCCAAGAACAAACTCAGCCCCACATTACGCTGCGGGTTTTTAATTTCGCCGGAGATAAACGTAACACCGTTCCAGGCATCGCTACTAAAAAGTGAACCCACCATACTCGCCGCAATGGCAGATAAAAGCACCGTTCCCCCAATATTCATCCATTGACCTGAATCTTTATTGAATGATTTGGCAGTCCAGGCATCCGCCCAGTTTGCATTCCAGATGTCTGCTTTTGCTGCAAGGATAAAACCGAACACCACCAAACCAAGCAGCGACGCGATTTTAGTAATGGTAAAGACGGTTTGTATGTATTTCCCGTTTTTTACACCACGGCTGTTTATATAGGTAAGGATTATAATGGTAACAATAGAAACCAACTGGGCAGCATTAAGCTTAAAACTGCCTACTTCGTAGAGGATATTTTGGTCACCCAATTGCGGAATCAGGTAGGCAGTAAATTTACCGAATGCTACCCCTACCGCTGCAATGGTACCGGTTTGTATAACCGCAAAGAAACTCCACCCGTATAAAAAGGCAATGAGCTTATTATAGGCTTCCTTGAGGTACACATACTGACCACCCGCCTTTGGGAACATGGCACTCAGCTCACCGTAGCTCACTGCAGCAATCATTGTCATAAGACCCGAAAGTACCCATATAAGAATCAGCAACCCGGCACTGCCTATGTTTTGCACCATACCGGCGCTAACAATAAAGATACCGGAGCCTATCATGGACCCTACAACAAGCATAGTACCATCGAGCAAGCCCAGCTCCCGCTTCATATTTTTATCTTCCTGCATATTGAATGTTTGGTTAAGGAGCTAAAGATAAAATTTTAAACGGAATTACAATAAAAAAGTACGGCTACCAAAAAGGGAGCCGTACTTGTATAACGATATAAGAAATATAATCTTAGTGGTGAAGCTGCTCTTCGCCCGGCTTCATAGGCACGTTCTGAGGAACAAAGTCTTCATCATGACCTGGCTTGCTGTAGTCATACGCCCAACGGTATACTTCAGGTATTTCGCCCGGCCAGTTACCGTGAATGTGCTCTACAGGAGTAGTCCACTCAAGAGTGTTAGCCCTCCATGGGTTTTGTGGCGCGCGCTTACCTTTAAACATACTGTAGAAGAAGTTCCAAAGGAACACCAACTGGAATGCAGCACCTATAAGAGCGAACATTGTGATTACCACGTTAGCATCTGCAAGGTCATCAAATAGTGGGAACGCAGAGTTTGTATAATAACGACGAGGAAGACCTGCCATACCAAGGAAGTGCATTGGGAAGAAAACTCCGTAAGCACAAACCGCAGTTACCCAGAAGTGGATGTAACCAAGAGTCTTGTTCATCATACGACCGAACAATTTAGGGAACCAGTGGTAAATACCTGCAAACATTCCGTAAAGTGCAGATATACCCATTACTAAGTGGAAGTGGGCAACTACAAAGTACGTATCGTGAACGTTAATATCCAGTGTACTGTCACCAAGTATAATACCTGTAAGACCACCTGTAATGAAAGTAGAAACAAAACCTATAGAGAACAACATTGCAGGGTTTAGCTGAAGGTTACCTTTCCATAGTGTAGTAATCCAGTTAAATGCCTTAACCGCCGATGGGATTGCAATAAGTAGCGTTGTAAAGGTAAATACCGATCCAAGGAACGGGTTCATACCTGATACGAACATGTGGTGACCCCAAACGATTGTTGAAAGGAAAGCAATAGCAAGTATTGAAGTAATCATGGCGCGGTAACCAAAGATAGGTTTACGTGCATTTGATGTCATGATTTCAGATACAAGCCCCATTGCAGGAAGGATTACGATGTAAACTTCCGGGTGACCAAGGAACCAGAAAAGGTGCTCATACAGTACCGGCGATCCACCCTGATAGTGAAGTACATCACCAGCAATGTAAATATCCGACAGGAAGAATGAAGTACCAAAGCTCCTGTCAAATATAAGTAGTAGTGCTGCAGATAATAGTACCGGGAACGATACCACACCAATAACAGCAGTGATGAAAAGCGCCCACACAGTAAGTGGAAGCCTTGTCATAGACATGCCTTTTGTCCTTAGGTTGATTACTGTAACAATGTAGTTAAGTGAACCCATAAGAGACGAAGCAATGAAGATAGCCATTGAAACCAACCAAAGCGTCATACCTGCACCAGAACCAGGAATAGCCTGAGGAAGTGCTGATAGTGGCGGATAGATTGTCCAACCTGCAGAGGCAGGACCAGCTTCAAGGAATAATGATGCAACCATTACAACCGCAGAGATAAAGAACAACCAGTAAGAAACCATGTTCATAAATCCTGAAGCCATATCGCGTGCACCAATTTGCAACGGAATAAGAAGGTTACTAAACGTACCACTTAAACCGGCTGTAAGTACAAAGAATACCATGATTGTACCGTGAATGGTAACAAGAGCAAGGTAAATATCATTACGCATTACTCCGTTAGGAGCAAACTTATCGCCAAGAAGCACTTTAAATACACCAAAAGACTCCTCCGGCCATGCGATTTGCATACGGAATAAAAGCGACATTATAATACCAATGATACCCATAAGCGTACCGGTAATAAGGTACTGCTTGGCAATCATTTTGTGATCGAGACTGAAGATATACTTCGTAATGAAGGTCTCCTTGTGGTGATGACCGTGATCATCGTGAGCGTGAATCTCGTGTCCTTCTGCTGACATATTTCTTTAATTTGATATGTTTAAACTAAAATTATTTCCCTGTTGCTTTTTTTACAGTATCTGCTTTAGGAGCAGCACTGTCTGTAACAACAACAGCAGAATCTGCTTTTGCAGGAGCAGCTGCACCAGCAGGAGCGGCTTCTCCTTCTGCCTCTTTCTTCACAGCCTGTCCAAGAGTTTCTTTCTCATATAACCATTTTTTTAAATCAGCTTGAGTTTCAACAATAATTTTCATTTGCATGTTGTAGTGAGAAGCCCCACAAATTTTATTACAAAGAAGCAGGTAGTCAAATGCGTACGGCTCAAGAGCAGTTTTTCCTTGTGCTACAAGCTCCTGGCTCTTTTTAGTACGGATTTCGTTGATGTGGTCTACTTTCGCCATGATCTTAGGATCCTGACGCATCTCTTCTGTTGTAATTGAAGGAACAAAACCAAACTGGGTTACCATACCAGGAACAACGTTCATCTGCGCCCTGAAGTGAGGCATATAAGCAGAGTGAAGTACATCCTGAGAGCGGAACTTAAATATGATTTGCTTACCTTTTGGAAGGTGAAGTTCGCTTGCAGCTATGTCGTCCTGAGAAAAAGGATCGGCCATATCTACACCCATACTGTTTACACCTTTAATGTAGCGTACGTTTGCTTTACCAAGCTTACCATCTTTACCGGCATAACGTACTTCCCAGTTAAACTGCTTAGCGTATACCTCTACATAGATAGCATCCTCTTTCGCTTCCTCATCTATAAACATAATGTTTACCCAAGCAAACAAACCGTAAAGGATAAGAACGAATAGTACAATTACCGGGATAATTGTCCAAAGGAACTCAAGTTTATTATTATCAGAAAAATATAGTGCCACTTTTCCTTTTTCACCACGATACTTAAACGAGAAGTAGTGAAGCAGGAATTGTGTAATAATCTGTACTACAAAGATAAGCACCATAGAGACGTTCATCAGATTGTCGTACTGAGGCCCGTGTACCGAAGCAGGTGTACCAAGTACAACACCGCCCCATTTCCACATTGAATATATAGTAAACAGATATATAAATCCTACGAAGGCAAACATAAGATAACCCTGAACCTTGTTATCGGCATCAGTAGCAACTCCTGTATCCTCACCAGCCTTGCCGGTGCCCACCTGAGTAAGATGGAATATCTTAGTAAGTTGCCATATAGCAACACCTAATAAAACTACTACAATTAGAATCAATAAACTTGTCATCTGTTTATTTCTTTAAATATTAATAATGGAAATGCTTACTCTCCTCAATAAGCGGGTTACGTTTAGCCAATAGAGGCGATTTAGTAAGTGCGGTAAACACTACAAGGATAAACAATCCAAGGAAGAACAGCACAGAACCAATTTCACCGGCACCTATAAACCACTGCTCACCAACGGTAGCAGGCATGATCATGTTAAAGAAGTCGATATAGTGACCCAGAAGGATTACAATACCAGCCATAACTATGATCCAAGACAGACGCTTAAAGTCGGTATTAATAAGGATAAGAACCGGGAACACAAAGTTCATGGCTACCATACCAAAGAATGGCAGTGTATAATTATCTATCCTCATTTTAAAGTAAACAACCTCTTCCGGTATATCTGCATACCACATAAGCATGAACTGAGAGAACCAAAGGTACGTCCAGAATACACTGATACCGAACATAAATTTAGCAAGGTCATGGATGTGGCTTGTATTTACATACTCAAGATATCCTTTTGATTTAAGGTAAAGTGTTATAAGGGCAATAGTAGTAATACCGCTTACAAAGAAACTTGCAAACACATACCAGCCAAATAGTGTACTATACCAGTGAGGGTCTACAGACATAATCCAGTCCCAAGAAGACATAGACTCTGTAACTATAAAGAACGCAAGGAAACCTGCCGCTGCTTTAAATGATTTTTTGTAAGAAATATTATCAGTGGCTTCATCCTGAGCAAGTGACTGCTTACGAGAGTACTGACGGTAAAGAATCCAACCACCAAGGAATATTGCAGCCCTGATAAGGAAGAAAGGCCCGTTTAGGTAGCCTGATTTACCTTGCATAATATGATCGTGGGCTACTACGTTTTTATCCATCCAAATGAATACGTGGTGGAACCCGGCAACACCAAGTGCAAGGAAAACAAGTAGGATAACCGCACCAGGAATAAGGTAAGCAGTGATACCTTCCATAACCCTGAACAATACCGGAGACCAACCTGCCTGAGCAGCATTCTGTATTGCATAAAAAGCAAGTACACCAACTGATATAAGAAGGAAGAATAAAAGACCTACATATAGCGCAGACCAAGGCTTGTTTTGTAATTGATGAAATACGTGCTCCACGTGCTCTTTATGATCAGCGTGTGCATCATGGCCTTCATGTGCAGTCTCTGCATGAGCATGGGGACCTTCGTGCCTAGCTTCAGCGTGAGCTTCGTGGGCAGGATCAGGATGAACATCGCCAGGTGCAGCAGGAGCCTCAGCAGTAACGGCAGCAGCAGTATCTGCTACTCCTGGTACAGAATCATGTGCTGCAACAGCAGTATCATGAGCAGCTTCTGCAACAGCAGGGGCTTCTGGAGCTTCGTGATGCGCAGGTGCGCCTTCAGCGTGGTGCTCTGCGTGACCATGACCACCATGAGCATCCTGAGCAGCGATGATTTTTTCAGCATCAGCTACTGTTTTAGGTGCAGTAAAAAAACTGTACCCGATACCAAGGGCGCCTAACACCATCAGTACGAAGGCAAAAGTTTTTAATTTACTAGAAAATGTATACATATATTTTATGCTTTCAGTGTTCTACAATTACAATTCACTCTTAAGTTTCATAACATAGCGAGACACCATCCAGCGTTCTTTCTGACTCATCTGATTAGCGTGGCTACCCATCATGTTACGTCCGTACATTACTACGTGGTATACACTACCTTCAGTAATTTCACGATCTTTATAGTTAGGTACACCGGCAAATTTCTCGCGCTTAGCAAGATTACCTTTACCATCACCTTTTTCACCGTGGCATATTGCGCAGTAAACGTTAAACAAGCCTTTTGCTTTTTCTTCATCATACTCACCGGCGGCAAGTGGAGATACAAGATTAGCCTTGGCTGATACATACCCTTCTTCTGTATTAGGGTATTCATACGGAGTGAAGCCTCTTGGTATAGAACCTTTGGCAGGAAGCTGACCTTCCTTACCGTTGTTAAAAGCATGAGATTCAGAATAGGTTTCATAACCCACAGACTCATACATATTAGGCATGTACTGGTAATTAGGCTCCGATTTGTTGAAGCACGAGGTAAGCGCCGCAGAGGCAGAAACCACAAATGCTATTTTATATAATGCTTTCATACTTCTTTTTCTTAGTGCTTTTCTATTACTTTAACTTCAACAGCCCCGGTACCTTCAAAGAACGAAACAAGCGAAGCTTCATCACCGTGTACAGGTACCTCCATAAGGAAGTGGTCGTCTGTAGTACGTACATCAGGGTTTTCAGCTTGTTTAAAAGGCCAAAGTTTACTCCTCATGTAAAAAGTGATTACCATTAAGTGAGCCGCAAAAAATACGGTCATCTCAAACATAACCGGTACAAAAGCCGGCATGTTTTGGTAGTAAGAAAAGCTTGGCTTACCACCTATATCCTGAGGCCAGTCAGCAATCATGATGTAGTACATCATAGACGTGGCAACAGACAATCCAACCAAACCATATAAGAATGCACATATAGCTAACCTTGTAGGTGCAAGACCAAGAGCTTTATCAAGGCCGTGAACCGGGAATGGCGTGTAAACTTCTTCAATGTGATGATGAGCAGCACGGGTTTTCTTTACTGCATCCATAAGGATATCATCATCATTGTAAAATACGTGTAATACTTTATTGCTCATGATTCTTAGTGATGATTATTTTCTGAATGTGAATGGTTATCGTGCTCAGCGTGTAGTTTCTTATACTTTTCGCTTGAAGTTTTCATGATAGACTTAACCTCTGCCTGAGCAATTACAGGGAAGCTTCTTGCGTAAAGCAGGAACAATACAAAGAAGAAGCCAATAGTACCGATATAGAAACCAGCATCTACAAATGTAGGCTGGAACATAGTCCACGAAGATGGAAGGTAATCCCTGTGAAGCGATGTAACGATGATTACAAAACGCTCAAACCACATACCGATATTAACCACGATAGAAATTACAAACGAAGCAAAGATGCTGGTACGGATTTTCTTAACCCACATAACCTGCGGAGAAATTACGTTACAAGTCATCATTAACCAATAAGACCACCAGTAAGGACCTGTCGCCCTGTTAAGGAACGCATATTGCTCATATTCTACTCCTGAATACCAAGCGATGAAAAGTTCTGTAATATAAGCACAACCTACAATAGAACCTGTAATCATTACAATGATGTTCATAAGTTCTATATGCTGTATAGTAATATAAGACTCAAGGTTAACTACTTTCCTCATGATGATAAGCAGGGTGTTAACCATTGCAAATCCTGAGAAGATAGCACCCGCAACGAAGTATGGAGGGAGAATGGTAGTGTGCCATCCAGGAATTACTGAAGTAGCAAAGTCAAACGATACAATGGTGTGTACCGAAAGTACAAGAGGAGTAGCAAGACCGGCAAGTACCAGTGATACTTCCTCAAAACGCTGCCAGTCTTTAGCACGTCCGCTCCAACCGAAGCTTAGGATAGAATATACTTTTTTAGTGAAAGGCGTTACAGCTCTGTCACGAAGCATTGCAAAGTCAGGTAAAAGACCTGTCCACCAGAATACAAGTGATACAGAAAGGTAAGTTGAAATCGCAAACACGTCCCAAAGAAGTGGCGAGTTAAAGTTTACCCAAAGTGAACCGAACTGGTTAGGAATAGGCATTACAAAGTACGCTAACCAAGGACGACCCATGTGGAATACAGGGAACATAGCTGCCTGTACTACCGAGAAGATGGTCATTGCCTCCGCAGACCTGTTAATAGCCATTCTCCATTTCTGACGGAATAAAAGTAGTACCGCAGAAATTAGTGTTCCGGCGTGACCGATACCTACCCACCATACAAAGTTCGTAATATCCCATGCCCAGCCTACTGTTTTATTTGATCCCCATGTACCGATACCTGTACCTACTGTGTACGCGACACAAGCAACTCCCCAAAGGAAGGCAGCAAGAGCGATCGAGAAAACGATCCACCACTGCTTGTTAGCCCTTCCCTCAACCGGCTTGGCTACGTCCACCGTTACATCGTGGTAATTTTTGTCACCTATAATTAAAGGTTTTCTGATGGGTGCTTCGTAATGAGACGACATAATCCTTTTATGTTTGTTTCTATTAATATACTTTTAACTACTAAGTATTCCTTACTTTAACGTGGTAGAATACATTTGGCTGCGTACCAATCTGGCCAAGAAGGTGGTAAGCCCTGTCGCTTTCCTTAAGCCTTACGATCTCGTCCTGAGCATTGTTTACGTCACCAAATACCATAGCTCCACTGCCACAAGCCTCTGAACAAGCTGTTTCAAACTCGTTAGTGTTTACCGGCCTGCCTTCGCGCTTAGCCTTAAGGATAGTAGCCTGAGTCATTTGAATACACATAGAACATTTCTCCATAACACCGCGCGAACGTACGTTTACGTCTGGGTTAAGAACCATACGGCCAAGATCATCATTCATATGGTAATCAAACTCACTGTTTTTGTTATAAAGGAACCAGTTGAAACGACGCACTTTATAAGGACAGTTGTTAGCACAGTAACGGGTACCTACACAACGGTTGTACGCCATGTGGTTTTGACCCTGACGACCGTGAGATGTTGCAGCCACCGGGCATACAGTTTCACACGGAGCGTGGTTACAGTGCTGACACATTACCGGTTGGAATACTACCTGAGGATTCTCTGCAGGGTCTTCCATAGCGTTAAATGTGTGGATAGAATCCATAAGACCATGAGCGGCCTCTTTCTTCTCTACATCACCTGCAAAAGTAGCCTCAGATGAATAGTACCTGTCTATACGCAACCAGTGCATATCACGGCTTCTCCTAATCTCAGACTTACCTACAACAGGCACGTTATTTTCAGCATGGCAAGCAATAACGCAAGCGCCACAACCTGTACAGGCATTAAGATCTATTGAAAGGTTAAAGTGGTGCCCTGTTGTTCTGTCAAACGACTCCCAAAGGTCGATTGAAGCAGCAGGAACCTCTTTGTGGTCGTAAGATACCTGAGGCATCTCATTCCACTCTGATGCATCTTTCGAGTTGAAATCTGCAAGTGTAGTTTCCTTAACGATATCTCCCCTACCCATTAGTGTACGCTGAAGCTGTACACAGGCAAATTCGTGCTCGCCTTCAGATTTAGCCAGGGTAGCGTTTTGGAACGCGTTAAGGTTATTATATAGTGTGTAGGCATTAACACCCACAACCATTTCTTGTTTCATGGCAGCCTGACGACCGTAACCAAGCGCAAGACCAAGGGTACCTACCGCCTGACCCGGCTGGATAAGCACAGGAACCTCAAGTTTCTTACCGTTTACAGTAAGTGTAGCTTTACTACCGTTAAGACCACCGTTAGCCACGTTCCAGTTTTCAAGGCCAAGCTTTTTAGCATCAGCTTTAGAAATGGTTACGTAGTTATCCCATGATGTCCTTGTAATAGGATCAGGGAATTCCTGTAGCCAAGGGTTGTTAGCCTGCTGACCGTCTCCAATACCTACTTTAGTGTAAAGCACCAGTTCAAAGTCACCTGCAGGTTTAGCAGCAGCAAGTGTATTAGCAGCACCGGCAAAATCAGCACCCGCAGCGGCAGCAGTACCTGCAACAGCAGTGTACGCCACACCATCGTGTACTAATTGATTCCACGTTTTACCACCGGCATAAGCAGGGGCAGCCGCTTTAATATAATCATAATATGACGCAGGGTTACCACTCCATGAAAGAAGCGCATCCTGGAATTGTTTTGTTTTAAACAGCGGACGGATTGTAGGCTGAGTAATGGCATAATAACCTTTTGCAACGCTTACATCTCCCCAAGACTCAAGGTAGTGAGGTGCAGCAGCAGCAACAGTAGCCACAGCAGCAGTTTCATCTTCTTTAAGAGCGAATGCTACAGAAAGTTTTGCTTTTTTAAGCGCTTCAGCAAACTCGTTACCGTTTGGCAGAGAGTATACCGGGTTAACATTACTAAGAATAACCACATCTACCGCGCCTGCCTTAAGATCGTTTACAAGCTGGGCAACGGCCTTAGCATTACCTTTACGAGTGTAACGAGGAGCAGCAGGGTTAAATGCTTCTGATTTAAGAGCGTTGTTGATGGCAATTACAAGAAGCTGAGCATTAACATCATCAAGGCCCGAAACCACCACACCTTTAGCACCGGCAGCTTTAAGCTGTTGTGCAGCCTTAGCCACTTCTGCAGCAGCAGTTTTATCTAAGGCAGTAGCAACGCCACCACCTACTATTGCATTATAAAGTGCTACAAGAGCATATTTTTGTTGCGTAACGGTAATGGCAACACGCTTGTCTGCGTTAGCACCTGTAAGTGTCATGTTAGACTCAAACTGGATGTGCTTAGACATTTTACCGTTCTTAGGAATACGGTTAGCAGTATAACCAGACTCGTACCCTCCTCCTTGCCAGTCGCCAAGGAAATCAGCACCTACAGAAACAATCACGTCTGCCTTAGCAAAATCGTAATCAGCAAGTGCCCTTTCGCCGTATACTGCCTGGAACGCATCAAGCGCCTCAGAAGCAGAAACCGCATCGTATACCACGTGCCTGAAACCGGCATATTTAGCACCGAATTCAGCAATAAGTTTATCTGTAGAAGGACTTGCAGTAGTACCTGTTACAACCGCTACTTTACCACCGTTTGCAGCGGCAACTTCAAGAGCAGCTTTAACTTTAGTATCTACCTCTGCCCATGTAGCAGGCTTGCCCGCAATTTTTGGCTCTTTTAAACGAAGACTATCATAAAGAGAAAGAACCGAAGCATAAACCCTTGCATTAGGATTTAACTTAGAACCTGCAAGAGTATTCTTTTCTACTTTAATAGGGCGGCCTTCACGGGTTTTGATAAGCACGTTAGCAAAATCAAAACCATCTGCTATAGTAGTAGCGTAGTAATCAGCAACACCAGGAATAATTTCCTCCGGCTGCACTACGTAAGGTATAGACTTAACAACCGGACCTTCACACGCAGCAAGAGAAGCTGCTGCTGTAGTAAAGCCCACATATTTTAAAAAGTCACGACGGCTTGTAGACGAATTTGACAAAGTTTCCTTATCACCAAGAAACTCATCAGTAGGAATTTCTTCAACAAACTCGTTGTTTCTCAGCGTCTCAACAATAGAGCTGTTGTTCAGCTCTTCAACACTTTGCCAGTATTTTTTGTTTGATGCCATGTTGTATATAGATATTAGCTTCTTAGTAATTGATTAATAGTGACATTTTCCACACTCAAGACCACCCATATTGGCAGCAGTAAGTTTCTGAACACCGTACTTCTTAGCAAGTTCGTCGTGGATTTTCTTGTAGTAGTCATTACCTTCAACCTTAACTTCGGTTTCACGGTGACAGTTAATACACCAGCCCATTGTAAGCGGCGCATGTTGTTTCATCACCTCGAAAGTTTCAACCGGTCCGTGACATTTCTGACACTCAACTCCGGCAACCGAAACGTGCTGAGAGTGGTTAAAGTAAACAAAGTCCGGAAGGTTGTGGATCCTTACCCACTTCACAGGCTTTTCTTTACCTGTATACTTACCGGCTGTTTTATCCCAACCTACAGCATCGTATACTTTTTGAATCTCAGCAGTATAGAATTCTTTTGAACGGTCATAGATAGAATCTTTATCACCTTCAAAAGCACTAATGTTTTTATGACAGTTCATACACACATTAAGAGAAGGTATACCCGAGTGCTTGCTCACCCTTGCAGAAGAGTGACAGTATTTACAGTCGATACCGTTATCACCAGCGTGGATTTTGTGCGAGAAGTGGATAGGCTGCACCGGTTGGTACCCCTGATCTACACCTATCTGCATTAACCATCCGTATAGGAAATATGACGAAGAAAGGATTAGCAAGATAACCGTTACCAACACAAGGAACTGGTTTTTAACGTATGCCTGCCACACAGAAATCGACGGCGCTTTTTCGGTTGAAATACCGTTAGCCGCAGCCACCTTTTTAAGCGTATTGTTTACAAGCACAAGCATAACAATAAGCACACCAAGCACCACTATAAGAGCACCAAGTATGATTACCTGCGACACACCACCTTCGGCAGCAACACCAGGCTGCCCAGCAGCCGCAGCTGCAGGAGCAGCAGCCTGCTCTTTAGGCTGAGAAGTGTATGCAAGAATGTTATCTATGTCTGCAGTACTCAACTGAGGAAACGCAGTCATAACAACCTTGTTGTTATCGTTAAATAGTTTCACAGCAGCAGCATCACCAGCTTTAATCATGGCGCTACTGTTATGAACCCAGTCATAAATCCATTTCCTGTCGTGCTTATCAGCAACACCCCTAAGGGCCGGACCTGTAGATTTATCATCAAGCTTATGACAAGCTGCACAGTTGGCGTTAAACAGTTCCTTTCCTTTTGCAGCATCGCCCGCACCGGCAGCAGGAGCAGCAGCATCAGCGGCCGGAGCCGGAGCAGCAGCAGGCGCAGCAGCCTGTTGAGCATACGTACAAAGAGAAAAAGTTAGCGAGAGCGCCAGGAAGAACATTAGAATTCTTGAAAACGAAGAATGGTTACCCACTTTTTTCATATTAATAATGATTATCGACAAGTTTGGTACGATTTTTACAGCGTATAATTGTTAAAAACTATACTTTTTTAAAAAACTCCCACAAAAATACGACTTATGTGCTATTCTCAAACCTTAATTAAACCATTCGTTTCAATTTATAATTATTCTAAATAAGTATAAAACCCTGCGTTTTTCCTAATTGTCGTACATTTGTATCAAACATAGTTCATTATGAGATTTTTAACATTCAAAAACACCCTTGCTTTAGCATTGTTAACATTATTACCGGCAGCAAAAATTTATGCACAAAACAATGTGCCGGTGCAGCAGGATCCGCGCTTTGAGGAGCTGCTTAACGCAAAAAGGAAGATAAATGCTTCTATAACAGTAAATGACCGCTATAAGATCCAGATTTTTTATGGCACTAACGATAAAGCAAGAAAAGCCCTACAGGATTTTAAACGTGATTTTAAAACTACAGATGGCACCATAATATTTGAAAGCCCTACATACAAAGTGTGGGTAGGCAGCTATAAATCAAGGATTGAGGCCGAAAAAAACCTGGCTGCAATGCGAAAAAAATACCCTACTGCATTAATTGTAAAACCAAATAAATAAGCAATTTAACCACAACAACAGCATCTATAGCATTTTTGCAACGACTGTTGTAAAAGCATAAAAAAAGGCTGCCCAGGGGCAGCCTTAATTTTTGTAATACAGTATTAATTACTGGAAATCAGCCGGAGTTACACCTTCGTTAACTTTAGCCTCAACTACAGTAAGGTCTAGTTCAAAACCTACATTCATTAATACTTTAAAAGGTATTTTTACACCTTTTACCGCTTTATAATCGCTGTAATAGGTAGTTTGTTTTTGTTCACCTTTTTCGTCACCGTGTATTTCGGCAACTTTAAAGCCGGTCTTAACATCGTAAAGGTAGCTGTCTGTACCGTTTTTAATTACATACGCATCAGCTCCGTTTACAGACTCAATGGCTGTAAGTTTCACGTCTTTATTAGCAAGCATAGCAAGTTCTTCAAACGGAACAGCGCTCTCCTGCATTTCCTTCAGCTTATCGCCTGTAATATCTTGTTTTTGACCTTGCTGAGATACGTAAGCAGCTTTGTCATTAACTACCTGCTTCATCATGCTCATACCCATAACTTTCATTTCTACAAACTGCTTGTGGTCTGCACTTACTTTAGAAGTTAACTCAAGGGTAGTACCCTGAACCGAAGCTGTAGATTTAGTGTAAATGGTTTTAACCGCTTTTACAGCCTTATCTCCACCAACAGCCTTAATGTAACCATCAAGTACAGTTTTAGCCGTAACACCAGCAGGTATTAGCTTGCTTACCACAGGCTTTTCTGATGGGTTACCAAATTTATCGAAGTAGTTAATAGGAATACCTGTTTTCTCTAAACCAGGAAGTACATCGGCAGCTTTACCAACCACTATGATACGAGAGTTATCTGCAGAGAAGAATTTCTTAGCCGCGTTGCGGATGTCTTCAGCTGTTACATCGTTAATGTTCTTGATGTAGTTTTGGTAAAAATCTTCCGGAAGCCCCTGAGTTTTTGTAAGTAGTGCATAACGGGCTACAGTACCCGGTTTTTCTACCTGCATAACAAAGTTACCTATGTATTTAGCCTTAGCCACTTTAAGCTCTTCGTCTGAAACAAGGTCTGTCCTTATCCTCTTAACCTCGTTCATCATTTCTACCACAGCACTGTCTGTAACAGCGTTACGTACTGATGTAGAAGCATCAAAGTTACCTACGTACTTGTTACCACCTACAGATGAGTAAGCACCGTACGTCCAGCCGTGTTTTTCGCGAATGTTAAGGAACAGCCTGCCTTCACCACCACCACCAAGGATTTGGTTAGCGAGTATTGTAGCAAAGTACTCCTTATCAGTCATTTTAAGGTTAGTAACGTTAGCTATGGTAATTTCACTCTGTACTGCGTTTGGCATATCTACAAAGTTTACCTGAGTGTACTGAACGTCTTTAGGATCGCTGTATGATGCAGCCGGAGCCTTATCGCCAGTCCATGAACCAAAAAGCTTGGTTACTTTCTTTTTAACGTCTTTAAACTTAACATCGCCCACCACTACCAGGTACGCATTGCCCGGCACAAAGTAAGTAACATAGTTTTGTTTAACGTCGTCCAGGGTTACGTTGTTCAGCGTTTGCTCAGTAACGTACTCGCCATTAGGGTGTTTCATGCCATAGATAAGCGCATCTGTAACGCGGCCTGCAACAGCCTTAACGTTTTTCTCCTCGCTTTTAAGGCCTTCAATCATTTTTGCTTTTTGCTTATCAAACTCCTCCTGTGTAAACAGTGGGTTTAGCGCGCCATCGGCAAGAAGCTCAAGCAGGCGGTCGTTATATTTAGAAAGTCCGCTTGCCGAAGCACCGTTAGCACCAAAGTTAATGCTCGCACCAAGGTAGTCTATTTCTTCGTTAAACTTGTCTTTGCTAATGTTTTTAGTACCCTCACCTATTACTGCACTAAGCATATCGCTAACACCCTTTTTAGCACCTTCTGCATACGGGGCATTGTCTATAGTAAGCGAGTATGAAACCCTTGGCAGTTTGTGGTTTTCTACCACAAGCACCTTAAGGCCGTTTTTAAGTTCGAAAGTTTGCGGTTTACCTACGTTTACCACAGGCGAAGGGCCCGGTTTAGGCATAGGAACCTGTTGTGCCTGAAGCACCGGAACAGATAAAAATAATCCGGCTAACAGATATATAACTTTTTTCATGATGTCTTATATATAATATAGGTATGCTTAGTTTTGAGCTTTTTCTTTAGCTGGTACGTAGTTTAACACCAGGCGCTGGTTAGGGTTAAGGAATTTCCTTGCAACTTCCCTGATTTCCTCGCGTGTTATTTTACGGTAAATATCAATTTCTGTGTTAATAAGGTTAGTATCGCCATACAGCAGGTAGTAAGTAGCAAGGTTATCTGCAATACCCTCTACGCTTGCGTTGCTGTTTACGTAGTTGTTTTCAAACTCGTTTTGCAGCTTGGCAAATTCCTTTTCAGAAATAAGGTCGGTTTGCACCTTTTTTATTTCTGCATCAATATCAGTAAGTACCTCTTCGCTGGTGTGTGGTGCCTGAGGTAGACCGTATATAATGTAAGAACCGTAGTCTTCCTGGCTGTAGTTAAATGCCGCTACCTGTAGTGCTTTTTTGTCTTCGTCTACAATTTTCTTGTACATACGAGAACTCTTACCTCCGCTTAGTACAGACGAAAGCATATCTAGCGCACGCGCCTCACGCGTTGTCATATCAGGTGTGCGGTAAGCCGTAACCAGCATAGGCAGCTGAATGTTCGGGTCTTCAAACGTAGCGTTTATGGTTTGGGTAATAGGTGCCTCCTGCGCTTTAGTGCGTGTAATAGGCGTACCTTTAGGTATGTGTGCAAAGTATTTGTTTACCCATTCTTTAACCTGTGTTTTATCAAAATCACCGGCTACTACAAGAACCGCGTTGTTAGGAATGTAGAATTTTTTAAAGAACGCCTGAAACTCACTCAGCTTGGCAGCATCAAGGTGCTCCATAGAACCAATGGTTGTCCAGCGGTAAGGGTGTACTTTAAACAGGTTCTTTTTTACCTGCGGGATAAGCTGTCCGTAAGGGCTGTTGTCATAACGAAGGCGTTTTTCTTCTTTAACAACTTCGTTTTGCGTATCTACACCTACCTGGTTAATTACAGGGTGCCACATACGCTCTGATTCCATCCAAAGGCCAAGCTCTGTGTTGTTGCTAGGAAACACTTCGTAGTAGTAGGTACGGTCTTCGGTAGTGTTAGCATTGTTGTTACCGCCGTTAGCCGTTACAATTTTAAACCACTCCCCTCTTTTAATGTTATCTGTACCTTCAAACAGAAGGTGCTCAAAAAAGTGTGCAAAACCGGTGCGGTCTACTTGCTCGTCTTTAGCTCCTACGTGGTACATTACAGATGTAATTACCACCGGTGCGCTTTTGTCCTGCTGCAAAATTACATGCAGGCCGTTGTCCAGGTTATACTCTTCAAACTCCACTTTTTGTGCGTAGGCAGAAGCACCAAGCAACAAAAGCGAACCTAAAGCCATTACGGATTTTTTCATAAAAAACAGTTGATTAATAATTCAGGTTTATAGGTGTGCAATTTCGGTAAAATGTTACAATAAAATTAAATTTTTTAGCAAAGTGGGGTTATCATTTACACAAATTGCGGAAAAGGCACAATTTTTTTAGTGCGCGGTTGACTGATAAATAATAAGTTGTATATTTGCACCCTTGAAATTTATTAATAAACCATATTGTTATGTACGCAATCGTAGAGATAGCAGGGCAGCAATTTAAAGTTAGCAAAGACCAGAAGGTGTTCGTTCACCGTCTTGAAGGCAACGAAGGCGACGCGGTTAAATTCGCGAAAGTTCTTCTTCTTGCAGACGGCTCTAACGTTACCATCGGCGCCCCGGCTATAGAAGGTGCTTCAGTAGAAGCCAAAGTGCTTCAGCACGTTAAAGGAGACAAAGTTATTGTTTTCAAAAAGAAAAGAAGAAAAGGTTACAAAGTAAAGAATGGTCACCGCCAGTCTCTTACACAGATAGAAATCACTGCTATCGTTAAGTAATCTGAACTTTAAAAAACAAACACTGCTGAAAGCGCAGGATTAATTACTAACAATTTTAAACCCAAAACATCATGGCTCACAAGAAAGGTGTCGGTAGTTCTAAGAACGGTAGGGAATCAGAATCGAAACGTTTAGGCGTTAAGATTTTCGGCGGCCAGGCTGCTATTGCCGGTAACATCATTATCAGGCAGAGAGGTTCTAAGCACAACCCTGGTGAAAACGTATACATGGGCAAAGACCACACGCTACACGCGAAAGTGGACGGTGTTGTTAAATTCCAAAAGAAGAAAGACAACAAATCTTATGTATCTGTAGTTCCATTTGAAGCTTAAGACTTACATGTAGTTGCATTGGTTAAATGCAACCCCTATATAAAAAAGGCGATAAGAATTTCTTATCGCTTTTTTTATATATTCCAATGTCTCGTACCCGAATACGCTTGCACAAAAAAGGCCGACTCATTACTGAATCAGCCTTTTCTTACAATTTATAAGATTAAACCGGATATTATTATTGTAGCACTTTAGCTTGATATACGTTAGTCTTGTTTTTGCCAGTTTAACTTTTTTGCCAAGAAAGGAAATAACACATAATTCATAAGGTATAAAACCGGAGTTGATATAATGATACCCAAAACGTAAAATTTAAACGTATCTACGGTTATACCATGTATGATAAATACAAACAACAAAATTACACCTGATGTAAGTACTGTATTAAATATTCTTTTTGACATAGTTATTTTTGGTTACATATGATTGATAATTTTTTCTACAAGACCACTTATAGCTTCAGTATTTTCATAAAAAGCCAATATTTTTTGTAAAACAACAGAACAAGCGCTTACACTTTCTGCTGTTAACTAAAATTATAACCCGCCTCGTATATATAATTCCTATTGGTCAGACAAATTTGCAAGCCCATCGAAGTCATCCGTCTCCTAAAACTTACAGAGACCTAAATTAAGAATTTTTCGAAATCTGACACACCCCTTAATTTTAACAGACATTATTCTTGCTAGTTTATTTTTTTTACAAAATTTATAGCTACATTAAAAAGATGGAAATTCTTATCGCTTTTTTTATATCCATATAATAACTGCCCTGCTCAGGCGTTACTACCAACACAAACCAATATTACCAATGCGCTACTTATTTTTATCCTTATTTTGTAGTTTATTTGTACTAAACCTGCACGGCCAGGAAAGCTTTAAGGACACCATTACCTTACAGGAAGTAAAAATCAACAAGAAAAAACTTAAAGTTGTTACTGTAAAGCAAGGCAAGGATAAACAAAAAATCGGCAACGGTTTTTTTAAGACAGTGCCTACACAAATATTTTTTATTGAAAACCTGCCTTATGGTACAATCCAGGAAATAAGGTTGCACTTTATGTGGATGGTCGTTAAAAGCTTACCCGACAGTAAACCCATTAACACAAACATACTTGAAACCACGTACGAACTCCCGATTTTCGATGTAAAAGAAAACCAACTAGGCAATAAAAAAAACAAAACCCCAATTCAGGTCACAATTCCCGAGGGCAGGAAGTCAGAACCATCGGTTACAGTAGACCTGAGTAAACTTTCTTTTACTACAGATAAATTGCTTGTAGAATTAAAACGGGTGTCTCCACTACCGTGCAGCGAATGCAAAATGTATATACCTTATGGCTATGATGCCAGCACGCCAAATAACACTAAAGACATAGGGCAACAAAACCGCAGGGGGTCATCAAAACCGCCTTCAAATGTAAACCTCAATTTTGGTTTACTTTGCGAAATAAAAACCCTAACGCGGGAGTACTAATTTAAGCCGCCCCTAAGTTTGTTTTTGCTATTTTAGTACAACAAACACTAAGGATATGAAGTTAGCCCGATTATTACTATTGCTGTTATTTCCTGTTTTGGCTTTTGCCCAAAATACCGTAAGCAGTTATAAACCGTTTTTTGGCAGTGGTACCTATAAAGGTAATCCAGTGATAATCACACGCAGTTTTATATACAACAACACCCCCAGCTACCTGTATACCAATACACAAACGCTAGCCACAGCAATAGCACCGGCAAAAGACCTTAAAGCCACCCCTGCCCCACTGGCGCAACTTAAAACACAGTTTGCTGATACGCCATACATAAAAGCGCTGGCTGCCGCCGAAAACCAGTCGTACGCGCTACAGGATGCGGGGCTTATACACGGCTACCCAAAAGAGCACGGCATTACGCTTACCATAGACCTGTGCCCATCGCACAAAAAGCTGGACAGGGTTATTTTTACTTCGTTAATAACCGAGTTTAGCAAAACACTGCAGCCTGTACCTGTAGCACTTTCTATTACAGGGCGTTTTATGCTTACCCATACCGATGACATTCTTTGGCTCAAAAACCTTGAGAAACAAAACAAGATAAAAATTACCTGGGTTAACCACACCTACAATCACCATTACGACCCAAAGGTACCGCTTAACGAAAACTTTATCCTAAGACCGGGTACCGACATAAACTTTGAGATACTGGGCACCGAAATAGCCCTGCTGCAACCCGGGCGGATGCCATCGGTTTTTTTCCGTTTCCCGGGTTTGGTATCAAACAATAAGGCAGTTACCGCAGTTACTGATTTTGGCATTATACCCATAGGCAGCGATGCCTGGCTAGCCAAAGGGCAACAGGCGGCAAACGGCAGTATAGTGCTTATACATGGCAACGGTAACGAACCCCTGGGCGTAAAAGACTTTATAAAACTACTGCAAACCGAAAAAGAAAAAGCCATGGCGAACCAATGGCTTTTATACGATCTGCGTGATACCGTAGAAGACGAGTTTAAGCAGTAAAATTATTTACCATTCGTCCACATTGGATTATCTGACTTAGGAATATCCAATGATACTACTACATAACGGAATTTTTTACCAGAAGTGGCGGCCGTTTCTTTATAATAGTTAAGGTCGCTTTTGAACCCACGACCAAGATTAGAATGGCCAAACAACACCACTGTAGGTTCACTGGCCGAAACGGTAAGCGGTTCGCCGCTTACAGTTCGCAGCACCCTGCACTTAAACGGATGTGCTTCGGTAGGGATAGCCGGGTCATACGCTTGCATATAGCGCGCTGTAACGCCTACACAGGTGTTTTTTTCGCGGGGGTCAGCCACCATTTTATCATCACCCAGTGCAATGCCGTAGTACGGTAACGACTTGGTTTTAGTAGTATCGCCCACTATAGCATAGTAATCTGCGCTGTTTTCAAAAAAATACAGCTCTTTTGTATCAAAGTCGTTCTTTTTCTGATAAAAAGCAGCAACATCCTGGCGTGTATCAAAGGTAAGGTTACGGTTAGCCCCGTAAATAATGCGCGGACCAAGCGAACACGCGCTGATACCGGCAGCAGCTACAGCCAGCAAAACAAGTTTTTTCATTGTATTATAATCGGTTTTTAATTTGGTTTGGTAAATATAAGCAAAGCACCTATGTGAGGATAAACGTTAACTGCTTTTACCCCTGTAATAGCCCACAAAGTAGCCTATTAGTCCGCCGGCAAGTAACGGCAAGTAAAATATAAGGTGAAATATAAGACTGATAAGCCAGCTAACCAGCAGGCAGATACCCACCAGTGCCAGTATAAAAATAATATCGTTTGATTTCATAGTGAAAACGTGTTGTTATAACTTACTCAGGTAATAAAAAACAAACGTTACTTTTATAAAAAAGGAAACCCGCCGGGTTCACCCATTACCGGCGGGTTATCACAACTACAACTATAAAACTAAATACAACTTTTAAACTCGTTAAAGTATATTTCTTCTATGCTTTCCCTGTGCGCAGGGTGTGCTATGTTTATCATGGCTTTAGCGCGCTGTTTTAATGTTTTACCGTACAGGTCGGCTATACCATATTCAGTAATCACGTACTGTACGTGCCCGCGGGTGGTAACTATACCCGCCCCCTCTTTAAGGAACGGCACTATTTTGTTTTCCCCGTTTTTAGTGACTGATGGCAGCGCTATAATGGCTTTACCTCCTTCGCTTAGTGCCGCGCCACGCACAAAATCCATTTGACCGCCTATCCCGCTGTACATACGGCTGCCTATAGAGTCGGCGCACACCTGACCGGGAAGGTCTACCTCTATGGCCGAGTTAATGGCTACCATTTTAGGGTTACGCCTTATTATTGCGGTATCGTTTACAAAAGACGACTCGCGCATTTCTACAAAAGGGTTGTTATCTACAAAATCATACAACCGCTGCGACCCTATAAGAAAAGTAGCCAGGGCACGACCCTTAAGCACACCTTTCTGCTCGCAGTTAATAACCCCGCTTTCAATCAGATCTATAACCCCATCTGAAAACATCTCGGTATGCAGCCCAAGGTTTTTGTGGTTCTTAAGTTTGGCAAGAGCCGCATTAGGTATAGAGCCTATACCCATTTGCAGTGTGCTGCCATCTTCTATTAATGATGCCACATACTCACCTATCTTAGCTTCCTGATCATTTATTTCTACAGGCTTTTGGCAGTACAGCGGCACATCTGCCTCTACCATATAATCAATGGCAGATGTATGGAGTACGCTATCGCCAAAGGTGCGCGGCATGCGCGGGTTTACCTGCGCTATAACCAGCTGCGCCATTTCTATGGCAGCCCGGGTAGCCTCTACCGATACCCCAAGCGACACATATCCGTGCGCATCGGGTGGCGAAACCTGTATAAAAACCACATCTACCTGTAATACCTTTTTACGGAACACACGCGGCAATTCACTAAGGACTCCCGGGGTATAGCTACCGTTTCCGGCGGCAAGGGTGTGGCGTACATTTTTACCTATAAAGAACGAATTAACATGAAAACTGCCTGCAAGCGCAGGGTCGGCGTACGGTGCCGGGCCTTCGGTATGCATATGGCACACCTCTACGTTGCGTAATTCGGCAGCCCTTTCGGCCAGTGCAGCCGTAAGGATATTAGGGGTTGAGGCAGAAGCGGGCAAGTACTCCCTTTCAAGGGGAAGACTGGAACTCCCGAAGTTTGCCGCTGTAGCAAAA
>JAAXJD010000020.1 GCA_012270005.1 Flavobacterium sp.
TTCTCTTTTATAAAACTTTGTGAATCTCTGTGCTGCCTCCGTGTATCTCTGTGTTACCAAAAAATCCCCCCTTTGGAGGGATGGCTGAAAGCCGGGGTGGAAATCAAAAATTAGTGCAATTCGTGTCAAACAAAAAACAAAAAACCGGTCCCCTGCCAGGAACCGGTATCATTAGCAAATAAGTAACCCAAACTTATTGAACTAACCTAACAAACTATCATTAGATGCTATTTCTTAGCAGAAAATTTGTAAATGGTGGTAGAGGTATATTTCTCTCCCGGGTTAAGCACTGTGGTAGGAAATTTCGGCTGGTTAGGCGAATCCGGATAATGCTGTGTTTCAAGACAAAGGCCACTGCGTTTTTCATAGTTACCACCTGCTTTGCTTGGTTTTGTATTATCCAGGAAGTTCCCGCTGTAAAACTGCACTGCTGGCTCGTCTGTAAATACCTGCATATAACGTCCTGATGCTTTGTGGTACAGGCTTGCCACTTCCTTAACCTTTTTGCTGCTGTCTGTAAATACCCAGCAGTGGTCAAATCCGCCACCTTTTTCAAGTTGGTCGTCTTTAGCGTTAATGTCCTTACCTATTTCTTTGGCAGTTGTAAAGTCAAACGGTGTACCTGCAACGGCTTTAAGCTCGCCGGTAGGGATAAGGGTTTTATCTACCGGAAGGAATTTATCGGCCTTGATTTCAAGCTCGTGATCCAGAATGGTTTTAAACTTGCCGCTCAGGTTAAAGTAGCTGTGCTGTGTAAGGTTAACCACGGTTTTCTTATCGGTTTCGGCCTCGTATTTAATTTCAAGGGCGTTGTCGTTAGTAAGCACGTAGGTAACGGTTACTTTTAGGTTGCCCGGGTAACCTTCCTCGCCATCTTTAGCCGTATAAGAAAGCTTAAGCGTTGGCGCATCGCCCTCTACAGGCTCTGCAGTCCATACCCTTTTGTCAAAGCCTTTACCGCCGTGCAGCGAGTTAGGGCCATCATTAACCGTAAGTTGATATTCTTTACCGTCAAGGCTAAATTTACCCTTTGCAATACGGTTACCATAACGGCCTATAATAGCTCCAAAAAAGTACGGGTTAGACGTAAGGTATAATTCAGGTGAAGTGTAACCAAGAACCACATCTTCAAACTTACCATCCTTATCCGGCGCGGTAAGCGAAAGAATATCTCCACCCATAGTGATTACTTCTATCTTCATACCATTAGCATTGGTAAGGGTGTATTTTTCAATTTTAACCCCTTCGGCTGTAGTGGCATAATCAGATTTTTCAATCACTGCTTTAGTAGCGGCGGGCGCGGTAGTTTCGGTCATTGGTTCTTCTTTTTTTTCTTCCTTGCAGCTAAAAAGCAATGAGGCAGCCATTAGCGTACACAAGGTTATTTTCACGTTTTTCATGATAATTTTGGTTTGTGTTATAGCATTATGTTTACCGATATTGCCCGGTTAAGCACTGTGCTTTCCCCGGACAAGCCTGTGAGGACAATATCGGTAAAATAATTGTAAACTACTGCCCGTAGTAAGCATCTTTACCATGCTTACGGTCGTAGTGTTTTTGTATCAGCGAATCCTTAAGGCGCGGTGCCGCAGGATTTATCTGTAAGGTAAGGTAAGCCATCTCAGCTACTGCCTCAAGCACTTTGCTGTTGTACACTGCCTTGGCAGCATTTTTACCCCAGGTAAACGGCCCGTGGTTGCCCAGCAATACCATTTCTACTTCCTGGTAAGAAAGCCCTTTTTCCTTAAAGCAGTCCAAAATCTGGATACCTGTATTGTGCTCATAATTCCCCTGAATCAGGTGATCTGCCATAGGAGCGGCACAAGGTATGTCTGCCGTAAGGTGGTCGGCGTGTGTGGTACCAAACACAGGGATATCGCGCTGCGCCTGTGCCCATGCCACAGAGTAGGTAGCGTGGGTATGGGCAATACCGCCTATGTGTTCCCAGTGCTTGTAAAGATACGCATGCGTTTTTGTATCAGAGGATGGTCTCATGCTGCCCTCGATAATGTTATTGTCAAAATCAACAATTACAATATCTTCCGGTTTCAGGATTTCGTAAGGCACACCGCTTGGCTTTATGGCAAAAACGCCACGCTCACGGTCTACCGCGCTTACATTACCAAATGTATAGATAACCAACTTTAGCGCATCGAGCTGCATATTGGCTTCGTAACACTCCTGTTTCAGGTCTTTATATATGGACATATTCTTTCTTTTTGATAACGTTTTCTACAAAACCACCCAGCTCAGCATACGACTGCATAAGCAGTTCATATTTTTCTACCTGGTCTGTTTGCGGGAAATATTCTGCCTCAAAATCAGAACCCATTTTTTTACTGGCTTCAATCACATCGCCATACACACCACCGGCTACAGCAGCGTAAATAGCAGCACCCAGTGCCGGTGCCTGGTCGCTTTCGGCAACCTTAATAGGCATGTTAAGTACATTGGCAAGTGTTTGCATGATGAATGGAGACTTACGTGCCACACCACCAATACCTATTACCGAGGTAATTTTTACACCCTCAGACTCAAAACGGTCTACAATCATTTTAGATCCGAAGCAAATCGCGTTTACAAGCGCCTTAAAAATATGTGGTGCCTTAGTACCCAGCGAAAGACCGGTCATAGCAGCTTTAAGCTCCTGGTTAGCATCAGGAGTACGGCGGCCGTTAACCCAGTCCAGCGCTACCGGAACCGCTTCGTGAAGCGGAATCGCCTCTGCCTGCTTGGTTAGCGTACGAATAAAGTTAGCGTCTATCTCGTCAGCCAGTTTAGCTTTTTGCTCATCAGTAAGGATGCTTGATGTAAGTACAAGGTTGTCTATAGGCCAAGAAAGAACATTTTTAAACCATGCAAGTACGTCGCCAAAAGCACTTTGACCTGCCTCAAGGCCCACAAGGCCCGGTATAACAGAGCCATCTACCTGTCCGCAGATACCTTTTACGGTATTTGTACCAATGGCACTATCCTGCGCAATCATAATGTCGCAGGTAGAAGTACCCATAATGCGAACCAATACGTTTTCGTCTACCTTAGCTCCTACCGCGCCAGAGTGCGCGTCAAAGGTACCTACAGCAACAACGGTTTTAGTAGTAAGTCCAAGCTTTTCGGCCCAGTCTGCATTAAGGTTACCCGCAACAAGGTCGCTGGTATAGGTTTCATCGTATAGATTACCCCTTAGCTTAGCAAGGTAGGGGTGCAGCTGCGAAAGGAATTCTTCCGGCGGTAGCCCGTTCCAGCTTTGGTGCCACATGGCTTTGTGCCCTGCAGCGCAACGGCTGCGCTTAAAGGTTTTAAGATCTTTTTGGTCGGCAAGCAGGTACGTCATTAGGTCGCAGTGCTCCATCCAGGTATGGGCAGCGTTTTTAACCGCTTCGTCCTCACGAACAATGTGAAGTATCTTTGCCCAAAACCACTCCGATGAGTAAATACCACCTTCGTACTTAGTAAAATCCTTTCCACCCCATGAAGCAGCAAGCGCGTTAATTTCGCCTGCTTCTTTAATCGAGGTATGGTCTTTCCAAAGCACCATCATGGCATTAGGGTTTTCCTCAAAGCCAGGAACCAAAGCCAGTGGAGTACCATCTTTTGTTACAGGCACAGGCGATGACCCTGTGGTATCTATACAAATACCCACCACGCTTTCAGGGTTTACCTCGCTGGTAGCCACTACTGATTTTATGGTTTTCTCAAGACCCTCAATATGATCTAAGGGGTGCTGACGGAACCTGTTTGAAGGTGCATCACAATACATACCCTTTTTCCAGCGGGCATACCAGTGCACGTCTGAAGCAAGCTCTGCGCCATTTTCTGTATCTATAAGTACTGCCCGTACCGAGTCTGTACCATAATCTAATCCTATTACATACTTTTTCATTGTAGCCTATAATTGTGTGTTTTGTTTTATTTACAAATATAAGATTCTATTTTAATAAATGTATTTTTTACACTTATATTTTTTACGAAATTTTTACGCGTAGGATTACAAACGAATAAGCAGGAATTTCGGCCTCAATCTTGCTCTTGCCTGTTTTAAATTTACTCTCTTTAGGCGCTACGGTTTCTTTAGTAAAATCGTTTTCTGCCTTAAGATTTTCGTTTTTAAGCACGGTCATTTTACCTTCTGCTGCCAGTTTTTTACCCTTTACATCCAGCCTGTAGCTTTGTGCCATATCTGAAGTATTTACCAGTTTCATAATGATTTCGTTACTGGGCTTATCCAGCACAGCCGAGGCGTACATACCATTTTGGCCTGTTACCGCTTTACCATCTGCCGTAAGCGACAGCAGGTTAGTGCCGGCGTTGTTACCGTATAATTTTTGTACGTAATAGTTTGGCGTGGCATAACTCTGCAGGTTGTTAAACCAAATAATGTCTGGCGTCCACTGCCAGCCATCGGCATGGGCAAACAGCGGTGCGTAGCTTGTCATATAAACCACATCGGCATTACGCTCAAGTACGGTCATAAATGCTTCTTCAGAAAGCTCTGTTTCCCAAATGTTACGGTTATCATGTCTG
>JAAXJD010000188.1:0-20441 GCA_012270005.1 Flavobacterium sp.
CTATATAACGAGAATTAGTATATTTGTCAGTTCAAAAATCAAAAACAACTTAGCCATGAGTGAATTTAAAACTAAAACACCTGTAACTACTACAAAAGCGGCTTCAAGCTACGGAGTAATTTTCGCAATTATAATGATTGCAGAATTTGTAATCGCTTACGTAGCAGACATAGACGCCACCGAAAATGCGTGGGTAGGTATTGTTAACGGGCTACTAAACAACCTTATACTGCCGGTGGTATTTATATCACTTGCAGCTAATTACTATAAAAAGGCACACGGCGGTTATATAAAATTTGGCGAAGTAATTAAAACCGGTGTTACCGTTGCTGTTATAGCTGCTGCAATCTTTGCTTTGTTTAACATAGGCTTTAATCTTGCCGTGCCAGAGGCACAGGCCGAAATGATTGAAAAAATGAAAGCGGCTCAAATCAAGGCTAACCCACAAATGACGTCTGCACAATTAAAAATGGCTATGAGCATGGCAGAAACCTTTATGAAGCCTTACATAGCTTTTCCATTCACCATTTTATTTTTTGCATTCTTAGGATTAATTTATTCACTAATAATAGGCGCTATCGTTAAAAAGGAAAATCCTTTTGGCGATGTAACCCCCCAAGACGTAAACAACCTTGGGGCAGAATAACTGTAAATGAACATATCTATAATAATTCCCCTTCTAAACGAAGACGAATCGCTTACTGAACTTCACAGCTGGATTGTGCGTGTTATGCAAGAACACAATTACAGCTATGAGATACTTTTTATAGACGACGGCAGTACCGACTCGTCTTGGGATGTGGTTAAAAACCTGTCTGCTAAAGACCCTAACGTTAAGGGTATGCGCTTTTTACGCAATTACGGTAAAAGCCAGGCACTGCATGCCGGCTTTGCACGTGCACAGGGCGATGTTATTATTACCATGGACGCTGACCTGCAAGACAGCCCCGACGAAATACCGGAACTATACAACATGGTTACCTCAGGCGGTTATGACCTTGTAAGTGGCTGGAAGAAAAAGCGCTACGACTCTGTAGTAGCAAAAAACCTACCGAGCAAGCTTTTTAACTGGGCCGCCAGGCGCACCTCTGGCGTACACCTGCATGATTTTAACTGTGGGCTAAAAGCCTATAAAAATGCCGTAGTAAAGAACGTAGAGGTATCGGGCGAAATGCACCGTTATATACCGGTGCTCGCTAAAAATGCAGGGTTTGCTAAAATTGGTGAAAAGATTGTAATACACCAGGCACGTAAATATGGCACATCTAAATTTGGCATGAACCGTTTTGTAAACGGCTTCCTGGATTTAATTACCATTTGGTTCCTGTCTAAATTTGGAAAAAGGCCCATGCACCTTTTTGGCGCTATGGGCGTAGTTATGTTTTTAATAGGTATGTTTTCGGCAGCCTATATAGGTTTCCTGAAACTGTACAAGTTGTACCACCATGAAAAAACCATACTTGTAACCGATAACCCTTGGTTTTATATAGCCCTTACTACAATGGTTATAGGTACCCAACTTTTTCTGGCTGGTTTCCTTGGCGAAATAATTCTTCGCACAAAAAACAACGAAGAGCGTTATAAAATCAGCGAAACTTTATAATTTTAAGACTTGATCAACGCGTTATAAAAAAACTAAAGAATTATGGAAATCGAAAAAGCTTTACTGGATAAGGTAAATGTGTGGCTAACACCTGCCTTTGACAGCGAAACGCAGGCGGCCATTAAGGGTTTAATGGAAACATCGCCTAAGGAACTTGAAGATGCATTTTACCGTAACCTGGAGTTCGGAACCGGTGGTATGAGAGGTGTTATGGGCGTGGGTACTAACCGTATAAATAAATATACGCTTGGAAAAGCCACCCAGGGACTTTCTAACTACCTGAAAACTTCTTTTCCTGGTCAGGAATTAAAAGTAGCTATAGCATACGATTGCCGTAATAATAGCGACACCCTAGCTAAAGTGGTAGCCGATGTGTTTTCGGCAAACGGAATTAAAGTATTCCTTTTCTCTGAGTTGCGTCCTACTCCTGAGCTTTCTTTTGCTGTACGCCACCTGGGGTGCCAGGCAGGTATAGTACTTACAGCATCGCACAACCCACCGGAATATAACGGTTATAAAGTATACTGGGCAGACGGCGGACAGCTAGTACCACCACAAGATAAAGAGCTTATACAGGTTATAGAGGCTTTAGAATACAGTGCTATTAACTGGGATGCTAAAGAAGACCTGATAGAACTTATAGGCGATGAAATAGACAAGAAATTTGTAAAAATGGCATTAGTTGCGGCTTCGTTTAATACCGCTGCTGAAGCAAGAAAAAACCTTAAAATAGTATACACCCCGCTACACGGAACATCGGTAAAACTTATACCGGAACTGTTAGAGCAGGCAGGTTACACCAATGTACACATAGTTGCAGAGCAGGCAGTACCAAACGGCAACTTCCCTACGGTAAAATCACCAAACCCTGAAGAGCCGGAAGCGCTAAGCATGGCTGTTGCACTTGCAGATCAGCTAGATGCAGACGTGGTTATAGGTACTGACCCTGATAGCGACAGGCTTGGCGTAGCCGTACGTAACGGTAATGGTATAATGACCCTTCTAAACGGTAACCAGACTATGGTACTAATGACCGAGTTTTTGCTTAGCGAATGGAAGAAAAAAGACAAGCTTAACGGCAAGCAGTTTATAGCATCTACCATTGTATCTACACCTATGATGCACGACCTGGCTTCGGCATACAATGTAGAGTGTAAAGTAGGCCTTACGGGCTTTAAATGGATTGCCAAAATGATTGTAGACTTCCCTGAACAGGAGTTTATAGGCGGTGGCGAAGAAAGCTTTGGTTATATGGTAGGCGATAAGGTGCGCGACAAAGACGCTGTAACCTCTACCCTACTGCTTTGCGAAATTGCCGCACAAGCAAAAGCAAATGCCAGCTCACTGTACCAGGAGTTACTAAAACTTTCGGTTAAATACGGATATTATAAAGAGCACCTGATTTCTATTACTAAAAAAGGTAAAGAAGGTGCTGCCGAAATAAAACAAATGATGATAGACCTTCGCGAAAACCCGCTGAAAGAAATCAACGGGCAACGCGTTATTATGGTAGAAGACTATCAGGCATCTACTGCACTTAACCTGCTTGACGGCACTAAAGAAGAACTTACGTTACCTAAGAGCGATGTACTTATTTATTACCTTGAAGATGGTAGTAAAATCTGCGCACGCCCCAGCGGTACCGAGCCAAAAATTAAGTTTTACTTCAGCGTTAACGAAAAGCTTGACGACGTGAAGAACTTTAAAGCGGTTGAGGCCTCACTTGACCAAAAAATACAGAATATTATAGCCGGTATGGCACTTAACTAATGGATGATAATTTTAAGAAATTAATTCCATATACTAAAAAGTACAAAACCAACATTGTTTTAAATGTTACGTTTAACGTATTATACGCGTTATTCGGAACCTTAGGGATGGTGTTGGTTTTCCCTGTTTTAGACGTACTTTTTGGTAATGGGGAAAAGGTAACCCAGTTACCTAAATATACAGGTCTGCTGGAAATTACAGACTACGCTAAAAAAACACTGTTTTACTACGTAACCCAGCTAGATCCTTCAGATGCGCTACTACTTACCATATCGTTAGTAATAATAACCTTTTTACTAAAAAACCTGTTTAACTTTCTGGGGCTGCAAAACCTTATGAAGTTAAAAACAGGTGTACTGCGCGACCTGCGCGACAAAATGTATAGTAAAATTGTGGAGCTGCCTGTATCTTACTATTCTGAAAAGCGTAAAGGCGATGTAATGGCGCGTATGCTGGGTGACGTAAACGAGGTACAAAATTCATTTTTTGCCATACTGGAGCTTATTGTAAAAGAACCGCTTACCATTGTGTTTTCATTGGTAGCCATGTTTAGTATAAGCTGGAAGCTTACGTTGTTTGTATTTATCTTCATTCCCATTTCGGGATTATTGATTTCTAAAATAGGAAAATCTTTAAAGGGCCAGTCCATACGTGCACAGCAGGAAAACGGTTTCCTTATTTCTATAGTGGAAGAAACCCTGAGCGGACTTAAAGTGGTAAAAGCTTTTAATTCTGAAGGGTATTTTAAAAACATATTTACCGGATCTACAGACAGGCTGTATATTCTTACCAACAAAATTGGAAAGAAAAACAACCTTGCCTCTCCCCTTTCAGAGTTTATGGGGATAGTGGTAATATCTGTACTCTTATTTTATGGTGGTAACCTTGTGTTGGTAGACCACTCACTTAAAGGATCGTTGTTTATAGCCTATATAGGCCTTGCGTACAACATACTTACACCCGCCAAAGCCATTTCTAAGGCCATGTATCAGGTAAAGAATGGTATTGCTGCTGCAGAACGCGTTTTTGAAGTTTTAGAAACCCCTAACGTAATCGCAGACCGTAAGGGTGCCGAAGACATAATTATGTTTGAAAAAGGTATTTCGGTTAAAAACGTAACGTTTGCCTACAATGAGCACCCTGTATTGACTAATTTTTCACTCGAAATACCTAAAGGTAAAACCGTGGCACTTGTAGGGCAGTCAGGATCAGGCAAGAGCACCATAGCAAACCTGCTGTTACGCTTTTACGATATTGAAGAAGGAAGTATAAGCATAGACGGCCACGAAATAAAAGATGTAACCTTACAATCGTTACGCGAACAATTTGGCCTTGTTACCCAAGACAGCATAATGTTTAACGGCAGTATAGCCGATAACCTACGCATAGGTAAACACAACGCCACTGAAGAAGAAATTTATACCGCACTTAAAATAGCCAATGCACTTGAGTTTGTAGAACGCCTTCCGGAAGGTATAGAAACAAACATAGGCGATTCTGGCAGCAAATTATCAGGGGGGCAACGACAACGCCTGAGCATAGCTCGAGCAGTGCTTAAAAACCCTCCTATCATGATTCTGGATGAAGCCACATCTGCACTGGACACTGAGAGCGAAAGACTGGTACAGGTAGCGCTGGATAATATGATGCAAAACCGTACCTCTGTTGTTATAGCGCACAGGCTGAGCACCATACAAAAAGCTGATGTTATCGTAGTTATGAAGCACGGTAAAATTGTGGAACAAGGTACTCACGACCAACTTTTAGCCCTGGATGGCACCTATAAAAAGCTGGTAATGCTACAGTCTTTTGAATAAAACTATCTGTGGATGCGATTATTCGGTTATTCGAAAAATCGTTTAAAATACCCTATAGCCGCATAGTTGCGGCTATATTTTTTGAACTAAAAATTACAAATCATAATCATTAAAGAATGATAAAAGCCATAATATACGATTTAGATAACACCATATTCCCGGTGCCTGCCATAGGAGATAAATTGTTCGGGCCTCTGTTTAACCTAATTGAAAGCACAGGCGAGCACACCGAAAATATGGACGCGATACGCTACGCGATTATGCGTACCCCGTTTAGGATTGTAGCCCAGCGAAATAACTTTAGCGATACGCTTACTGAGGCTGGCATTGCGCTTCAGGAAACGCTTTTTTATGATGAGCCTATAGCTACGTTTGAAGATTATCCCCTAACCCGCTCCCTGCCCGGAGAACGTTTTCTTGTCACAACTGGATTTGACAAAATGCAAAACAGCAAAATAGACTGCCTGGGTATACGTAACGAGTTTAAAGAAGTGCATGTGGTAAACCCGGTTATAACCACAAAGAAAGATGTATTTCACGATATTCTACAACGCTATGGCTACCAGCCAAATGAGGTACTTGTTATAGGTGATGACCCTGAAAGCGAAATCGCAGCCGCGAAGGCACTGCAAATACCTACTGTTATATACGCCCCTTCTGATTTATGTCCTGCTGATGCAGCAGATTTTAAGATAAAACACTATTCCGCTTTAGCTGATATAATTTCTAATTTTTAATATAATTATAATTTACGCAGGCGCCGCATTTAGGTTTTTTGCCGTATCTTTAAATAAACCTATCTTCTAGTTATAAAAATGTACGTAGAGAGCCCTAACATTACACTGCCCGATCATGACACTATAGTATGGAAGTATCTGGATCTTTCTAAATTCCTGGATTTACTAATGTGCAGGCAACTCTTTATGGCTCGGTCAGATAAGTTTGAAGACCAGTACGAAGGTACGTTTAGCGAACCTACGTTTGAGGAGATGAAACGGCTTTCTGAAAATGATCCTGAATTTTTAGACCGATACAAAAATCTGCGTAAAAATATAGTGGTGAGCAGCTGGCACATTAACGAATACGAGAGCTACGCCATGTGGCAAATTTTTACCAAAAACAGCGAGGGGCTTGCCATACAAAGTACGGTAGGCAGGCTTAAGGAAGCACTGCGGCCTGAACTGGACTACGAGCAACATATAGGCGATGTAAAATACATTGACTACAAAAAGGAACTAATTCCATTTGACAACGAATTTTTCCCGTTTTTATTTAAGCGTAAGAGCTTTCAGTACGAGCGTGAAGTGCGCATAGTTACCAATACCAGCAAATACGATATAAACGTACACGAAGGGCTTAAAATCAATGTAGCCATCAATCAGCTCATAGAACGTATATATATTCACCCTAAGTCAGAAAACTGGTACAAACGCCTGGTAATAGAACTTATGAATCAGCTGGGATTTGATTTCCCCATAGAAAAATCAGACCTGGAAAGCGACATCCTTATTTAAACCTTAATCTCTTCATACCTTTATAAAAAAAGCCACTAATTAGTGGCTTATATTTTCTACGGCTTTAGGATCATGCTTGTGCTTAAACATTATAGCAAAGGCAATGGCAATTACTAAGGCATAGGCTGCAAACGCCAGCCAAATGTTATGCCAGTCCTTCATCATTACCGGTGTACTAAAGGCACCATCGGCAGTAACCTGTACACCGCTGTTTTTTACTACTTCAAGCATTTTGGCGTTATCAGGGGTGGTACCTAAAAACGACGCCAGCCCTGAAGCGTTGTTATAAGACAAGGTAAAGTATTTATCTATTAACCAGCCAGCAGTAAAGCTACCTATTACCGCACCAAAACCGTTTGTCATCATCATAAATATTCCTTGTGCAGACGAACGTATTTTAGCACTGGTTGTAGTTTCAATAAATAAAGAACCGGAAATATTAAAAAAGTCAAACGCCATACCGTAAACGATACAAGACAATATAATCATCCATAGCCCATTAACAGGATCGCCAAAGCCAAACAAGCCAAAGCGCAGTACCCAGGCAAGCATGCTTATAAGCATAACCTGTTTAATACCAAAACGCTTAAGAAAGAATGGAATAGCCAGGATAAATAATGTTTCTGATATCTGAGATATAGACATTATAATGGTTGAGTATTTTACAACAAACGAATCGGCATATTTAGGATAGTTTTCAAACTCGCTTAAAAACAAATCGCCATACGCATTAGTAAGTTGTAGCGCGCCTCCTAAAAACATTGCAAAAATGAAAAACAATGCCATTTTGTACTGCGAAAAAAGACCAAAGGCATCTAAGCCCAGCGTTTCCATTAAGTTAGCATTGCTTTTTGTGTTCTGCGGTTTACATGCCGGCAATGTAAGCGCGTAAACGCCAAGTATCACAGCCGAAATACCGGCAATATAGAATTGAAATTCAGATGCTTTACTCCCTGTAAGGTTAGTGGTCCACATGGCAGCAATAAAGCCAATGGTACCCCAAACACGTATAGGTGGGAAGTCTTTCACAACATCACCTCCGTTATTTTTAAGCAGTGTGTAAGATATGGAATTACTTAATGCAATAGTAGGCATATAAAAGCACATAGCTATCAACATAACGCCTACAAATACAGAAGGTGATGATACCTGAGGCAGATAAAACAATACTGCAGCATACAAAATATGAAGTACGCCGTATAGTTTTTCGGCGTTAACCCACTTATCCGCTATGATTCCGGTGAGTGTAGGCATTATAATAGATGCAATACCCATAGTACCAAAAACAAGACCGAACTGTGTTCCCTCCCAATGTTTTGTTCCAAACCAATAATTAGCAATTGTTATAAGCCATGCCCCCCAAACAAAAAATTGCAGGAAGCTCATAAGTATCAGGCGGAATTTTATGCTCATAAATATCTTTTGTGTCTTAACGTTTTATTAACGGACGGTAAAACTATCAATATTTTTTGTTCTACAAAACAACCGCGCCGTTAAATTTATAACGTTAGAGTAGAAAGCGGAATATTATTGAAGATTTATTGTTAAACCAAATAAACTGGTAGCAGCCGCAATGGTGTAACGGGAATAAGAATAATCAAAACGAAGTGTATTAAAGCGTACAGAGAATCCGGCAGAAATACCTGCAAAGGTGCGCTTATCAGCCAATCCCAGTTCCTGGGCACGCCTAAAGTTATACCCTCCGCGTATATTAAAACTCTTACCCGGAAACAACTCGGCACCTACAATTACGTGGCGCATGGCATTGTTAAAAAACGAAACCTTTTCTTTTGTAACCGTACCGTCAAGGTCTTCCGTTGCACGGTTAGGGTTACTGAAGGCTATGTTCCATTGCTGAAGATTTTCAAGGGTTAAATGCCAGCGTACCGGTACATTTTCTACCTCCTGACTTATCCCGGCTATAACCTCTAACGGTAACGGCTCATACAACCCTGCATAGGTGGTAAACTGTGTACCGATATTCCTTACGGCTAGGCCTATGTTTATATCGTTATCTTCATCTATGTAAATACCGCCAATATCTACTGCGCCACCCCACGAATTATAGGTGTCAAGCGCAGAGGAAATTAATTTGGCGTTGGCTCCAATATGGATATCGGTATAAGGAATATTATAAGAATAACCGAAGGAAAGTGCTACCTCGCTTCCGGTAAACGACCCAGTACTGTTACCGGTATCATCATAGCCTGCAAAATTACCATAATTTACATAGTTTACCCCTACGTGGAAGGTTTGCACATGGCGGTCATACGTATAGGCATACGCCGCGGTACCGTATGTAATATCGCCGTAGTAGTTGCCATAGTTTACTGAAAGATGGTTGTCCATCTCCGGGTTAATAGTAGCCGGGTTAAACGTACCCTGGTTAACATCGTAATCGTAAAGGGTTACAATTTTTCCGCCCAGTGCCGCCTGCCTTGGCGATGTAATCAGATTAAGAAACTGATAGGTATACTTACCTCCAATCTGGGCGAAAGATGCCGTGCAAACGAAGAGTAAAATGTATAGATATCGGTTTTTAAACATTGTGATTACGGCGTGGTATTGCAAAGTATAACGCAGTTGCGAAGATATTATTTTTTAAATAAAAAAACGGCTAAGAATTTTAGCCGTTTTTATTCATTTTTATTGCTTACTACAGCGTTTTTGCATTTTTTACCTTCTGATCGGTAATTGCATATTTTATTACTTCATCCATGTACTTAACATAGTGGAAGGTAAGACCTTCTAAGTAATCCTGCTTAATTTCGTCTATATCCCTGCGGTTTTCTTCACAAAGAATAATTTCTTTAATGCCTGCACGCTTAGCCGCCAGTATTTTTTCTTTAATACCACCTACCGGAAGCACGCGTCCCCTAAGTGTAATTTCACCTGTCATGGCAAGGTGTTTCTTTACACGCTTTTGCGTAAAGCTGGAAACTAAAGAGGTAAGCATGGCAATACCCGCACTTGGTCCGTCTTTTGGTGTGGCACCTTCAGGAACGTGTATGTGCACGTTATAGTTACCAATAACCTCAGGACTTATACTAAACTGCTCTGCATTCGCCTTAATATATTCAAGCGCTATGGTAACCGATTCTTTCATTACGGTACCAAGGTTACCGGTCATGGTAAGCGCGCCTTTACCTTTGCTAAGAATAGATTCTATGAAAAGGATATCGCCGCCTACGCTGGTCCAGGCAAGCCCTGTAACCACCCCAGCAACTTCGTTGTTCTCATACTTGTCGCGTTTCATTTTTGGCGCTCCCAGTATCGTTACAACATCTTCCTCGGTTACTTTAACGTTGTACTGTTCCTCCATGGCAATAGACTTGGCAACATTTCGCACCACGCGGGCAATTTGTTTCTCCAGGCCACGTACACCACTTTCACGGGTATAACCGGTAACAATTTTTTCAATTTGTTTTTTGCCGAGGTTAATGTCCTTGGCGCTTATACCGTGTTCTTCAATTTGTTTTGGCAACAAGTGCTTTCTGGCTATTTCTACTTTTTCTTCAATAGTATAGCCTGTCATGTTTATTACCTCCATACGATCGCGCAATGCAGGCTGTATAGTGCTCATGTTGTTTGAGGTAGCAATAAACATTACCTTGCTAAGATCGAAGCCCATTTCAAGGAAGTTGTCATAAAAATCCTTGTTTTGCTCCGGGTCCAGCACTTCAAGCAGTGCCGAAGAAGGATCTCCGTTATGGCTGCTGCTCAGTTTATCAATTTCATCCAGTACAAAAACAGGGTTAGCTGTACCCGCTTTTTTAAGGCTTTGTATTATACGTCCGGGCATGGCACCTATATACGTTTTCCGGTGTCCGCGGATTTCCGCTTCATCCCTTAGTCCGCCCAGCGATATACGGATATATTCCCTGCCCAGTGCCTCTGCCACTGATTTACCTATACTTGTTTTACCTACACCCGGAGGGCCGTAAAGGCACAATATAGGCGATTTCATATCTTTTCGCAGTTTAAGTACGGCAAGGTACTCTATAATGCGTTTTTTAACATCTTCAAGCCCGTAGTGATCACGGTTAAGTATTTTATCGGCACGTTTTAGGTCAAAATTATCCGTGCTGTATTCGTTCCAAGGTAAATCAAGCAGCAACTCTATATAATTCCGCTGAATGGCATACTCTGCCACCTGCGGATTCATACGCTGAAGTTTACCCAGTTCTTTTTCAAACTGCGTTGCCGTTTTCTCGTTCCACTTTTTGGTTTTTCCCTTGGCACGCATTTCCTCAATTTCCTGGTCATGGCTTACGCCACCAAGTTCTTCCTGAATGGTTTTCATTTGCTGATGCAGGAAGTACTCGCGCTGCTGCTGATCCAGGTCTGACCTTACTTTGCTCTGTATGTCATTTTTTATCTCAAGCTTTTGCAACTCAAGATTCATGTAGCGCAGGGTTTCAAGAGCACGGTTTTTAAGGCTGCTAATGGTAAGCAAATCCTGTTTTTCTATAACCGTAAGGTTCATGTTGCTTGATACAAAATTTACCAGGAACGAGTCGCTTTCAATATTCTTAATGGCAAATGTAGCCTCAGTAGGAATATTAGGGCTTTCTTTAATAATCTGTATCGCAAGATCTTTAATAGACTCTATAATGGTAGAAAACTCACCATCACCTTCCTGTGGCCTTTCCTCGGCAAATTCGCGTATTGTAGCCTTTAGATAAGGCTGCTCCTCGGTTACTTCATCAATCTCAAAACGCTTCTTACCCTGTATGATAACGGTGGTGTTACCATCGGGCATTTTAAGTACCCGTAATATACGTGCTACAGTACCTACAGTGTGTATATCGGCAGCACCGGGTTCTTCTACACGTTCGTCTTTCTGAGCCACAACGCCTATTACCTTACCTTCGGCATTGGCATCGTTTATAAGCCTTATCGATTTGTCCCTTCCCGCTGTAATAGGAATAACCACACCGGGAAACAACACCATGTTTCTTAACGGTAAAATGGGTAATGAAGCAGGTAACTGCGCATTGTTCATTTCTTCCTCGTCTTCGGGCGTCATTAAAGGAATAAGGGCTGCATCGCTATCAAGTTCGTGAAGTGACAAACTGTCAATATTTATTATCTTTTGTTTTGGCATATCTTTATGTAGGTCATTTTGTCATACCACATTTACAAAACCAACTGTTCAACTATCTGGAAATCAAATTAAAAATCCACTCGAATTGTTTAAACGAACAGCAGCGCAACGCGGCGTTTAAATAAGGCAATCATTGTGCCAATGCTCATTGTGCCTGTAATTTATCTATACAAACAAGATAAAGCCGTAAAAGTAATAAGTTAACACGAAACATAAAATTGTTTTGATGACATAAATCCAACCGCGTTACCCTTATTTTTATAGCTTTGCAAAAGTTGTTTTAAACCCGAAAAATACCCACACAATTGTTTTTCAGCGCTGTTAATGCAACTACTATAACACCCAAATTAATTTAAGAACATAATGAGTTTTTTAAACGTAAACAAAATCACTGCATTAGTGGTGTTTGTGCTTGCATGTAACTTTGCCCTGGCACAAACCGTTAATTCACCTGACAAGAACCTTTCGGTAACATTCAGCCTTAACAGCGGTGTGCCGTATTACAGCCTTTCATACAAAGGTAAAGCTGTTATTAAAACCAGTAAACTTGGTATAGAGGCTAAAAATGTGCCGTCGTTTACCGGTGGCTTTACCATTGCCGATACAAAACAGGTAACGGTAGACGAAACCTGGCAGCCGATAATGGGCGAACAAAAAGACATAAGGAACAACTATAACGAACTGCTGGTTACCCTAAAACAGTCTAAAAATAATAACCGCTCTATTAAATTGCGTTTCAGGGTGTTTAACGACGGGCTTGGCTTTAGGTATGAATTCCCCAAACAAGATGGCCTTAGCTACTTTATAATCAAGGAAGAACTTACCGAATTTCATTTGGCCGGCGACCATAAAATATTTTGGATACCGGGAGATTATGACACCAATGAGTATGCCTACACAACCTCGAAAATTTCGGAAATTCCGGCCCTTCAAAAAAAGGCTACCATAGAAATTAACGCCCAGCAGCCCATACCTACCCCATCGGTTCAAACACCTAGCATGATGAAATCAGCAGACGGGCTTTATATAAATATTCATGAAGCAGCGCTTATAAACTATCCGGCCATGAGCCTTAACGTAGATGCTGGCACGCAAAAGATGAGCGTACACCTAACACCTGACGCAGTGGGTAACAAAGGCTATATGCAAACCGAAGCTACTACACCGTGGCGTACGGTTATAGTAAGCGATAAGGCTACAGACATACTGGCGTCTAGGCTTATCCTTAACCTTAACGAGCCTACAAAATACAAAGATGTAAGCTTTATTAAGCCTGTAAAATACATCGGTGTGTGGTGGGAATACTTTGTAGCCGGACGCAGCACGTGGGCATACGGTAAAGAAAACAACGTAAAGCTTGGCGACGATTTTAGTAAGCTTACGCCAAATGGAAAACACGGTGCCACTACGCAAAGGGTAAAGGAATATATAGACTTTGCTGCAAAACACGGCTTTGACGCCGTACTCGTAGAAGGATGGAACATAGGATGGGAAGACTGGATAGGCAACTGGAAAGAGGAGGTATTTGACTTTGTAACGCCTTACCCTGATTTTAATGTAGCCGAATTAAAACAGTATGCCGCTAACAAAGGAGTAAAAATTATAATGCACCACGAAACATCTGGTGCTGCCACTAACTATGAGCGCAGGCTGGACAGGGCTTTCCAGTTTATGAAAGACAATGGGTACACCGCAGTAAAAAGCGGTTATGTAGGACAAATAATCCCGCGTGGCGAACACCACGACAGCCAGTGGATGGTAAACCACTACATACACGTAGCAGAACGTGCGGCGGATTATGGCATTATGGTTAACAGCCACGAAGCCGTGAGGCCAACAGGGCTTAACCGCACTTACCCGAACTGGATAGCGCAGGAAAGTGCGCGTGGTACTGAGTTTGAAGCCATGGGTGGCCTTAACCCTGAACATACTACAATACTTCCGTTTACACGCCTTATGGGTGGCCCTATGGACTTTACCCCGGGTATTTTTCAGTTAGACCTTGGGTACTACGGCACCGGAAGCAAGCAGCACGTAAATACTACACTTGCCAAGCAGCTTGCTTACTATGTAACGATGTATAGCCCGCTACAAATGGCAGCCGACCTGCCGTCTAACTACGAGCGTTTTCCTGATGCGTTCCAGTTTATAAAAGATGTTGCAGTAGACTGGGATAATACGTATGTACTGGAGGCAGAGCCGGGAGACTATGTTACCATAGCCCGTAAGGCAAAAGGCAAAAACGAATGGTACATAGGTAGCGTAGCCGATGAAAACAGCCGTACCGCAGTGGTAGACTTTAGCTTTTTGCCAAAAGGAAAAACCTTTAAAGCTACCATTTACGCCGATACTCCAAATGCCGCGTGGAATAATACTAAGCAACAAAGTTACACGGTAAAAGAAATCACTGTTAACGCTAAAACCAAGCTAAAACAGTTTGTAGCGCCGGGCGGTGGCTTTGCTATAAGCGTAAAATAAAAAGCACTAAATACACAATACTGAAGGAGCAGCGGAATTACTATTTTCGCTGCTTTTTTTGTTTAAGTAAGTATCAGCCACAACTTTAACCAATATACAAGGCAAAAAACAGAGAAAACCAGTGTTTTAATATTTACTGATTATAAGCAACTTATCTTTAAAAATGCTAAAATACTCTAAAAGAAAGGGCATGTAGAGTAAAAAGCTTACAAAAAATCATAAATTTGCACCCAATACAATAAATTAAGATGAAAGACCTATTCGAAAAAATTACTGCCGAATTTGAAGCGTTTCAAAAAGATGCAACTGCACAGATAGAAGGTGGCAACAAAGCAGCCGGTACACGTGCACGCAAATCAGCTCTTGAGCTAAGCAAACTTATGAAAGACTTCAGGAAAGTTTCTGTAGAAGAATCTAAAAAGTAAGACAAAAACAAAAAGGGCTTTTTCATCAGAAAAAGCCCTTTTTTTATTAGAATTTCTGTTTATTACATACTATAGTCAACATCAAATGTACCGCCTGTAATCGTATAAATTATAACTCCTGCATCATTTTTTACCGTAAACTGATAGGTTCCTGCAATACGGTTGTTTGAATTACGGGTTATACCCACTGTGCCTTCAGTAACTTCGTGTTCTATACCGTCAGCATCTGTAAATGTAAAACGAACCGGGTTAGCGGTATCTGAAGATAATGCATAGCTGCCTGGTGTCAGAGTTGCTGATAAAGTCGGTGTTATGGCATGATCAGGACCTATAGCAGGAAAGTTTACTGTTTCACCAGAACCTACGTCAATAGTTGTAACATAAGCTATACTGTTTTTATAGTCGTAAGCTGTACCATTTATTGTTGCTGTCATAATATCGCCATCTACGTTTTCTGTTGTATAAGGAACGTTTGTAAATACACCGTTAGTAAACTGCTTTGTATCTGTTTCATCTACACCTTCTCCCGCAAAACTAAAGGTACCCGATAGTGTGCGGTTTGCCGTATCAATTTCCGTTACTTTAACTACAATATCAACATCGTTGCTTGTATATCCTACGTTATCTGAAGCACTGGCATAGTAGGCTGCAAAGGCCTTTGATCCAGTGTAGTCACCTACCTGGTAACCATAAGCCTGTACAGCAACCTGTTTTCCGCTGGCGTCTGAAGTATATATTTTTATCATACCTATGCCAAGCGTGGCAGTTATAGAAGTAGCTGTGTAAGTAGTGTTAGCAATGTCTACCTTAAATAATCCGGTACTGGTAGCAGAAGCTGTAAACTCTATATTGGTAAATACACCAGAGGTAAAGCTTATAGGAGGATTGCTGCCTGATGCTACGCTGTAATACCCTGTAAAGGAAAATGTTCCGCTCACTTTGCGCGTAGTAGCGTTGTATGCTAAAATTTTAACCACGCCATTTACTGTGTTATCTGCCGGGTTAGTAGTACTATAATAGCCTACTGCCGAAGAATTGGCAACATATTTAATGGCAGGATTAGAATACTCCCCTACCGCTGCAGGAACCGTTATGGTAAACATTTTACCGGTAGCATCTGTAGCAGTTAATGTAAGCTGGTTATTAGCCACAATGCCCGATGTAGCTGAAGACTGGTAAAGATCTGCACCTATATTTACCTGAAATGCAGCCGTGGTATTATTATTACCTCCATTATTTGCCAGTGCGGGGTCTACCGGCTCGGTGTTACAAGCGGTAAAACCAATTGCCATCAGCACTAACCACATAAAAGACAGTACGTTTATTCTTTTCATAATATAAATTTTAAACCTCAAATATAGATTTTAAATTACTAAGTAAGGTAGGTATCACTAAAAAAAACAATGTAGACCCCTGCAAAAGAAGATTTACAAAACCATGTCTAAAATAAATTTCCAAAAAAACAGAGGCGCCCAGGCGACTCTTTATATACATTAACTCTATAGAATTTTAATTAAGGGTATACGAGGTAAGGTGCAAATATGTATCTCCACCAGTTTGGCTACTTGCCCCTTCGGTTTTAATCATACCCACGTCTTTAGCATACCAGTTGTAAATGGTATATTGTGCAGTCTGATTGATAGGGAAGCCAGCAATTTGCATACGTGTGTTTTGCACATGCTTAACTTTTATCACATCGTTATATGTAGTGTTACCTACTGTTACAGAAACTCCTTTTTCCATAATAGTAAACGTATCATTATAGGTCATAGACATAAAGTTTCCACCTACATCGTATGTGTAGTTTTGAACCGTAGTACCACTCCAGGTTCCGTTTACAGGAAGGTTATCTCTTAAAATTTCTACTTCCATAGGGGTAACTGTCATATTTACACCTTCCTGAGCAGTATAATCAGTTTCTACACGTTGGTAATAAGAACCATTTTCTTTACGGTAATATACAGTAGCCACTCCTATGTCTTCAATTCCGTTTGACGCGGTGTATGTTTTTTCTACCTTATAATAAAGTTTACCGTTAATAGTGGTTGTAGCAGCAATTTTTACCGGTCCGTTATTATCTGCATCATTACTTTCGTAATTCCAAACATTATTAATAGCTAATGGAAAATAATCTCCCGAAGAGGATCCGCCTCCTCCGTTGTTATTTCCTCCTCCGTTGTTACCGCCACCAATATTGTTACCTCCACCGTAGTTACCACCGCCACCATTATCTGTAGCTGTAGAAGAAGAATCAATAGGTTCTGTGGTACAAGAAGCCATTACCAATACGGTACAGGCCGCAAAAATTTTAAACAGGTTGGTTTTTTTCATTATTATTTAGTCTTTGATTTATAGCGCAAATATATACTTTTTTAAGTGTTATAATCCATTTTATTCTCACGAGGCACCCTTATTAACAGTAAAATACCCACAACAAAAAACACTGTTAAAAAAACGACCGAATAGCGCATGCTTCCAAACATTTGGTCTACTGCGCCATATAACCCCATCCCTATAACAATACCTATTTTTTCAGTAACATCATAGAAACTAAAGTAACTGGCGGTATCTGTAGTTTCAGGTAAAAATTTACTGTATGTACTGCGTGAAAGGCTTTGAATGCCGCCCATTACAAGTCCCACAAAACCCGCAGTGATATAAAAGTGAACCGGTAGTGTAACAAAATAGGCACAAATACAAATTATTGCCCAAACCACGTTAATAAAAATAAGTGCTTTTATGTTACCTATTTTAGCGGAAAGCTTAGAAGTAAGCACCGCCCCGGCAACAGCTACGAGTTGTATAAGCAAAATACTAATTATAAGCCCCATGCTCTTGGCACTATTATCTGCCCAGGCAATTTCTTCCGCACCAAAATAGGTAGCGGCAAGCATTACAGTTTGTACTGCCATACTGTACACAAAGAACGCACCCAAATAACGCTTTAACGTACGGTTATGTTCCATTTGCCCCCATACCTTTTTTAGTTCCCTAAACCCATTAAGCAATACCTTAGATGTAACTTTGTTCTCAGCCTTATTGCCTTTTGGTAAAAAGTAATAGGTGTACTGGCTAAACACAATCCACCAAACACCCACTGATACAAAAGACCATCGCATTACCTGCATTTGCCGCCCCTCTGGCGAACTTAACAATACGGCAAGGACAGCAACCAGCAATACCACACTACCGATGTAGCCCATAGAGTATCCTTTTGCACTAACACCATCCTGCTGATCTGGATACGCCACATCTGGCAGGTAAGAGTTATAAAAAACAAGGCTACCCCAAAATCCTATGAGGCCCATAAGGTAGGTAAACAGGCTAAAATAAAGATTGTCTTTACTAAACCAGTACAGCCCCACGCACGACAGTGAGCCGATGTAACAAAAGGTTTTAAGGAAATTTTTCTTGTTGCCGGAATAATCTGCCACACCCGAAAGAAATGGTGAAATGAACGCCACAATAAGAAATGCCAAAGCAGTGGTAAAACTCATAACCGCAGTACTCTTCATTTCAGTACCAAATATAGGTACCGGCGTACCTTTAGGAAACGTTATATCATAAAAAATAGGGAATACAGCCGAGGCGATTACCAAACTGTACACAGAGTTAGCCCAGTCGTAAAACGCCCAGGCGTTTAGCAGTTTCTTACTGCCTTTTTCAAGTTGCGCCATATATGGTCATGGTTTTTATGTAATCCAAAACTAAACTTTTTTTTCGACTTGGATATAAGCACAAGATTAAATCACAAAAAACTAAAGCCACCCTTAGCGGGTGGCTTTAAATATTCTTTCAAATTGAAAATGCAGTTATGTTTCGTTTTATAGAAGCTTTGGATATTAAAACTTAGCGCCAAGTTTTGCCGCAGTTGCTTTTGCCGCAGGAATCTCCCTGTTTATGTTAGCAATACGGGTAGCATCACTTGGGTGAGTACTTAATAGCTCAGGAACTGATGCCCCGCCCGCCTTAGCAGACATTCTTTGCCAAAAATCAAGTGCTTTGTCCGGATTATATCCGGCAATAGCCATAAGGGTAAGCCCCACTTTGTCAGCCTCGCTTTCATGACTCCTGCTAAACGGAAGTAATGCGCCATATTGGCTACCTACACCATAAGCAGTTTGCAAAATTTGCTGCGTTGCCGGGGTTGTCCCCTGAGTGCCTGCAGCAAGAGCTGCCGCACCCAGTTGCTGTGCCATATCTGCTGTCATACGTTGCCCTCCGTGGTTAAGCAGTGCGTGAGCAACCTCGTGCCCCATAACGGTTGCTAATCCCGCTTCATCTTTTGTTGTAGGCAATATCCCTGTGTACACAACAATTTTTCCGCCCGGCATACACCACGCATTGAGTTCATCGCTCTGTACAAGCTTGTATTCCCATTCATATCCGTTTAAGTATTCCGACTGCCCCACCGAAGCAAGGTATTTTTCGGCAGCCGCTTTAATTTTTTGCCCCACCGAGGTTACTAATGCAGCTTCTTTAGTACCTGTAACTACCTTATTCTCTTTTAAGAACTGGTCGTACTGCGTAAATGCTGTAGGAAACAGCTGACTGTTAGGTACAAGATTAACTTGTTTTTTACCCGTAAACGGATTTGTACTACATGCTGCTACTGTTAGCATAAATGCGCCTGCAAAGGCAATATTTCTTGTTTTCATAGTGATCTGTTTTATGTACTAACGCAAAATTAAACAATAGAATGATAAAATTTTTAGAAAAAAATTCTTACTAAGTTAAAGTATTGCAAATAAACAGCTTGCCAAATTATATGCATGCATTGTAAATTGAAACACTAAAATGAGTAATTTTAGTATCTCAATCCGCGACTATGAAACCTACTGAAAATAAATACAACGGCACTGTAAAAGTTCCTAAAATACTACTTGCAACCGTAAAAGTACTAGAAGCTACATCGCCTAAACTTGCAGCAAAATTTGCCATAAAGCTCTTTACCACCCCGGTAAAACATGCGTTGCCCAAAAGGGAACAAGAGATGGACAGAAATAGTGTGCAGGAACGGGTTAGTGTGCCTGAAATAGGTAAAGACGTAAACGTGTATAGTTACGGTACAGGAGAAAAAAAGATATTACTGATTCATGGCTGGAGCGGAAGGGGAACCCAACTGTGCAGTATAGCAGATTGTTTTGTAAAAAAAGGGTACACCTCCATAAGTTTTGATGCGCCTGCACACGGTAAATCGCCGGGAAAAACAAGCGACATGACCGAATTTGTAGCGTCGATTTTAGAGCTCGAAAGAAAATACGGACCATTTGAATATGCCGTAGGACATTCACTTGGTGCTATGGCCTTACTGAATGCCATTCGCATTGGCATGAGGACCGATAAAGCTGCCATAATAGGAAGTGGAGACATAATAAAGGATATTATGGATAGTTTTTGGAACAAACTGGGCATGGAAGTTGCTACAGGTAACCTGGTAATAAAAATGCTAGAAAAAAAGTTCGGGAAATCCATTAACAGTTATTCTGCGTACGTAGCAGCAACAGAGGTTGCAATACCCGTTCTTGTTATTCACGACCAGGATGATAAGGATGTGCCGGTAAGCGCTGCGTATCATATAGCGAAGCACTTAACAAAAAGCCAACTTATGATAACGCAAGGCTTAGGGCATCGGAAAATATTAGGCGACAAAAATGTAATTAAAGAAATTCAAAATTTTTTTGGACTATGAAAAACGTGATTTTAATATTGTTTTGCGTTGGAACG
>JAAXJD010000188.1:20451-21292 GCA_012270005.1 Flavobacterium sp.
GTAACGCGTACCTCCTGCCAGGGACAACAAAAAAAAGCGGATAAAAAAACTACAGAAAAATCTTCTGCAAAGACTGAGAAATTTGCAGTGACAAAAACAGATGATGAATGGCGTACACAGCTAAGTCCGGAGCAGTACGACGTGCTTAGAAACAAAGCTACAGAACGCCCTTTTACAGGCGAATACGATGAGTTCTTTGAAAAAGGTATGTACGTTTGTGCAGCCTGTGGAAATCCTCTTTTTAAAAGTGACAACAAGTATAACTCTCACTGTGGGTGGCCTTCATTTGACCAAGCCTTAAAGGGTTCGGTGATCTATGAACATGATAAAAGCTATGGGATGGAACGTACAGAGGTAATGTGCGCAAAATGCGGTGGACACCTTGGTCACGTTTTTGACGATGGGCCTGCAAAAACAACGGGCCAGCGTTACTGCACCAATTCGGTATCAATTAAGTTTGTACCTGCGGAAAAATAGCAGTGGTTAAGCAAAGTCTAAAAATCTGTAGATTTTGCTTTAAAGCGTGTAAATTAGCAAGAAAACAAAACTAAACATAATGAGCGACTATAATATTAAAAAATCAGAAGAAGAATGGAAGCAGCAGCTTGGTTTAGAGCGATATAAAATACTTAGGCAGGCCGGTACAGAATTTCCACATTCTGGCAGCTATAATCTGCATTTTGAAAATGGTACATATTGTTGCGGTGCCTGTGGTGAGCCGTTATTTGAAAGCAATTCAAAATTTCATTCAGGATGCGGGTGGCCATCTTTCGATGGTTCCATCCCCGTTAACGTGGATGATAAAAATGATAACCGTTTGGTGATGCAGCGAATCGACAGA
>JAAXJD010000188.1:21302-22213 GCA_012270005.1 Flavobacterium sp.
AATTGTAAAGATATAATGTGAGCAAAATGCCGTTGTCACCTTGGTCAAGTTTTTGATGATGGGCCTACAGAAACAGGTCAGCGTTATTGTGTAAATTCGCTTTCGATCGACTTTAAAGGAGATTCGACTAGTTGATATGGATCTTTTCGACAATAAAGATTGGGGTGAAATATTAAAGCCGCTTATTGAAAAATACAGGAATCATAGACACCCATTACATTATGGCAATATTTATCAGCTGCTGGTGATGGTTATTTTAAGCGCTCAGGATAGAGATGATCATATAAACAGTTTAGCACCAGCTTTTTTTGACAGATACCCCACTATTGACACCTTAGCAGACGCAAATCAAAATGACCTACTGCAGCTATTGCAAGGCGTGAGATATCACAACAATAAAATAGAATGGATATTACAAACGGCAAAAATTATAAACAGTAAAGGTCACATTCCTGAGAATATGAAAGAGTTAATCACGCTTCCGGGGATAGGCAGAAAATCGGCTAATGTGTTATTGCGTGAAATGGGTAAGCCAGCGCAGGGCGTGTTGGTAGACTTACACGTATTGAGAGTAGCACCGCGTTTAGGAATAACAGACGCTAAAGTTGCGGATGATATAGAAAAGGATCTTATGAAAAATCTACCAAGAAGTATATGGGCTGAGGCAGGCCTAAGTATTTCCTTTTTAGGAAGAGAAATATGCAGACCAAGGAATCCAAAACACAAGGAATGCTTACTTGCAGAGAGTTGTAACTTTTATAAAACAGTTAAGTCATAAAAAAAGGTTCTTTTAGAACCTTTTTTTATGACTTAACTGTTTTGGCTTTTCTAAAATAAAAAACGCTAAATGCAATAGCAGCAATAGCAAGGTATAAAATGTTCTGAAGCTCTGCTTCACTTAAGCCAAAAAG
>JAAXJD010000215.1:0-3529 GCA_012270005.1 Flavobacterium sp.
CCCATACTTAAACCGGTAAGGTAAATACGTTTATCGTCTATATTATTTTCTTTTACAATCTTTTGTATCAGCCTGTAAACAGCCTCTGCATCACACAGCTCATTGTACGGGCATTGTGGTGCCAAAATATAGGCATCCAGTTTATGGCTCTGTACATATTTTAAAGGGCCGTGTATCTTAAGCAGGTCTGTGTTTGCGCCTCTTTCTCCAGAACCGTGCATAAACACAATCAGCGGCTTTTTACCTTGCTTTGCATTTTCAGGTATATGCAGAGCGTATGTCATGCTGCGGATTACTGTAATTTCGGTTTTAAACGCACCCGATACATCTTTCTGGGCAGTAGCCGTTAGTGCCATTAAAAGCGCGGAAACCAGCAAAGCGACTTTCTTCATGGTTTAAAAGTTATATTTCCCTGAATGGAAGCCAAGCTTTACAAGGCCTTGCTGCACTTCGGGCGCATTCATGAATAAATTCCATAGCAGGCCGCTGCGGTAATTTTCTATCATTACTACCATAGGCCCCTGGTCTATAGCCAGGTACCACGGCACACTCCAGTTATACTGCTGACTGTGGGCATCATAAAACCCAGCAGGACCCCAAGAGCGTAGCTTATGGTTCTCGTACAGGTTTCTCATTACAGCGATGCTTTGCTGTGGGGTATACACAATAGAACTTACCGCTGCCGTAGGTGAAATCACACCTGTATCGTTAGACGGCTGGTGTGCCGTATAGCCTACAGAACCATCGGGGTTTCGGGTGTAAGAAGCCGTAAGCCCCCAGTAATCCGGGCCATAACCTGCGTACTGACGCGGATTGTTTACACAATACTGGTAATCAATCATTACCTGATTGTAGTTTACATCCCAGTAATTAGCGTACTGATCTGTAAGTTGGTGCGGATCTAACCCAAGGTATGAGTAATGCGCCCAAAACAAAGGTCCGCCAAATTCCTCAGCATAATTATGTTTAAGTAATAACGGATAACCGTACTTGGTATTAGGCGACACAATGCCACCGTTCCTGGCCCAGCCTTTATGGTAAGGTGCCGAAGTAATACCATGCGTTTCAGACGCGCTTGCCATTACATACGTGATAAGGCACTCGTTATACCCTTCAAGCGGGAAATTCATTTCCCAGTTATAATTAGGCGACCAGTGCCAGTAAAGTACATCCTGGCCGTTTCGGTACCAATCCCATTCTACACCTTTCCACAAGGCATCAAAACGTGCCGCAAGTGCGCGTTCATCCGCAGAACCGTTTTTAAGATATTCGCGTACACATATAATCCCCTCGCATAAAAAGGCCGTTTCTACAAGGTCGCCACCATTATCTTTAGTACCAAAGGGTTTTACATGGCCTGTAGTACCTTCCATCCAGTGTGGCCATGCACCGTGGAAACGATCAGCACGTTCAAGGAACCCGGCTATCTTGGTCATACGCTCCATAAATTGCGTACGGGTAATGTAACCACGCGAATCTGCCGCAATAATAGACAATAAGCCAAAGCCACTGCCGCCAGTGGTAACGGTGCTGGCATCGTTATCCGGATAAACGCCATCAGGATGATAACGTTCGCGTGCCAGGCCAGAGTTAGGCTCGGCAAAATCCCAGAAATACCTGAAGGTTTGTTTTTCTACTAAATCTATAAGTTGTTCGTCGGTAAGGCGCTCCGTTGGGGTTGTGGGCGTAGTACCGTTGTTCTTTGTATCTGCACTGCTGCATTGCAGTAAAGCAATAGCAGGCAGGGCATATAATATTTTGAGTATTTTAAAGTTGAAATGACTGCTCATAGCAAAAAAAAAGAGTCCTTCCCCCGGTTTCGGGTCGGGAGAAGGACATATTAATAAATTAATAACCCGGATTTTGTGTAAGAACACCGTTACTTAACGTTATTGCATTCTCCGGAATTGGGAATACTTCGTTTTTACCGGCGGTGAAGCCTAGTGGCCCAAGTACCTGTACGGCACGGCCGGTACGTACTAAATCCCAGAACCTGTCGTGCTCCATAGCAAGCTCGGCTCTTCTTTCTTTGTAAATGGCCTGCCTTATTGAAGCCTGGTCTGTAGCAGTTGAATTAGCTAAACCGGCACGACGTCTTACAATATTTAAAGAAGCAAGCGCCTGGCTTGAATTGCCCAACTCATTAGCAGCTTCAGCATTTATAAGAAGTACTTCTGAGTAACGCATATGCCTTATGTTTTGGCCTGAACCGCTTGCACAGTTACCTATAAGCGCCTGTGGCACATACGATTTCTGGTTGTACATAGGGTTATCGCCTGTAGCGTTTATAAGATCGCCCTCAGGTGTAGTTTCTCCCCTGAAAATAATGGTAGCATCCCTGCGTACGTCTCCAGGCTCGAAAAAGTCGGCAAGATCCTGAGAAGGAACATTAAAGCCCCAGCCAAACTGGCCGCGAACACCCTGGGTTTCGCTGTACTGGCTGTTTGATATAGAACAGTTACCCTCTACGTAAGTAGCCTGAGCTTCGAAGATAGATTCCGAACTGTTTTCGTTAGCAATGCGGAATTCGCTGTTAAAGTCTGGCAGTAAAGAATACCCCATACCCATTACCTCTTGGGTTAGCTGATAGGCCTGTTGCCAGTTTTGCTGATACAGGTATACCTTAGCCAAATAGCTTGTAGCAGCACCTTTAGTAGCACGTCCCACATTAGCCGCATCGTAACTTGCAGGAAGGTTATCTTTTGCATACGCAAGGTCTTCTATAATCAGGTTGTACACCTCCTCTTTAGTTGCCCTTGGCGTGTTATAATTACCATCGGCAGGTAAGCCGTTATAAATAGGCACTCCGCCAAAGGTACGCACCAGGTTAAAATAATGAAACGCCCTCATAAAACGTGCTTCGGCTATAAGCCTTGTTTTTAGCGCAGCGTCCATATCAATATTTGGCACGTTAGTAATTACCTGATTGGCAAAGTTTACGCCATTCCACTGCCCTGTCCAGTAATCGTTTATTATAAACGCAGACGGCGTGTAGGTAAAATTATTAATATCTGAAAAGAAAGACGCATCGCCCGGGCTACTTCCCTGTTCGGCGTAGTCTGAAGCAATGGTGAGATTAAACGAACCAAACGCGGCAACAGGCCATGCACGAAGGTTAGAATACATAGCATTTGTACCTGCTACGGCATCATCTGCATCCTGCCAAAAGTTTTGTACGGGCAACTTGCCTTCAGGGCTTATATTTAAGTAATCGTCGCTGCAGCTCGCCAATAATAGAGCGAGTGCAAATGCTGATATAATAGTCTTTTTCATGATTTTTTTTAGAATTTAACGTTAACACCGAAATTATACACTGCAGATACCGGGTATACGTTATTGTCAATACCCATATCTGATACGCTTTGGTTTCCAAGTTCCGGGCTAAAGCCGTTGTACTTAAACCATGTTACCGGGTTTTGTGCACTTACGTAGAAACGTATTTTATCAACTTTAATAGTTTTAAGGAATTCAGAAGGCAGTGTGTACCCTAACATGGCATTCCTTATCCTGACGTAATCGCCTTTTTCTA
>JAAXJD010000215.1:3539-4476 GCA_012270005.1 Flavobacterium sp.
ATCATGATATGTCCCTCCAAGATTTGTCTACGAAAATTGTTTTTTTCCGTAATCCTGATCCCTCTTTTCTTTACCATAACGTGCGTTACGGTTAAAGTTATAAATCTCGTTACCGGCTACACCCTGGAAATCTACCGAAAGGTCTACACCCTTATAACCTAAGTTAAATCCAAAGCCGTATGTAGCTGTAGGTATAGGGCTACCAAGGAATTTTTTGTCTTTATCATCGATGATACCATTACCATCGCGGTCTTCAAATTTAAGCGAACCTACAGGCGAACCGTAAGCATCTGCCTCCTCTTGTGTTTTTATAACACCTACTACCTGGTAACCGTAGTAAGCACCTACTTCAGAACCTTTTTCCCAACGTTTAATCGGGTTACCAAATAAGCCCGGCCCGGTATTTAGGAATGAACCTCCTAATACCTCTGTAACTTCGTTTTTAATAGTTGTAACGTTAGCGTAAACACCGTAAGTAAAATCTTCGCCTACCTGGTCGTTCCACTTAACATCAAATTCAAAACCTTTATTTACAAACGTACCGGCATTAGTTACAAATTTTTCTCCAAGACCTGCCTGAGAAGGAATCGAGATTTCCATTACCGCATCCTTAGTTTCGCGGTTGTAGTAGTTCGCTTCAAACGATAGCCTGTCTTTCAGGAATCGGCTCTCAAAACCAAAATCTGTTTCAGTAACAATTTCCCAGTTGATTGAAGGGTCTACAAGTTTCGAAACCGAAATGGCAGTTTGAGCCTGTGTAGATGTACCGAAAAATGCACCGTTTTGCCCAGATGCTGAAGCATCGTACTGGCGCGCTATAGAAGCGTTACCAAGACGTCCCCAGCTAGCTTTTAGTTTAAATAATTAAATACCTGATTTCTCCATAATTTTCTCTTTGGTTAAGTTTATAGGACTTGATCTTCTATCGATAATAATG
>JAAXJD010000214.1 GCA_012270005.1 Flavobacterium sp.
GCAGAAAAACACTGCGAAACAGCCTGAAAAGCTACATAACCACTGATATTTTAACAGAAGATAGTATCTTTGACCTGCGCCCGGAACAGCTTTCGGTAGAGCAATTTATTACCCTTACGCAAAAGATAGCCAATGGAGTTTAAAATCAGCAGGGATTTCATCGCCCAAATAGAGCAATATGCAAGCGAAAACCGTGAAAATGAACTGGTAGCATTACTGGAAGATCTTCACTACGCCGATATTGCCGAAATTATGGGCGAATTGGATGATGCTGATGCGATTTATATTTTCCACATCCTTGATACCGAAAAAACAGCAGAGATACTGCTGGAGCTGGACGAGGAAGTGCGGGAGAAAATCCTTCGTGGGTTATCTGCAAAGGAAATTGCAGAGGAGCTTGATGAGCTGAGTACAGATGATGCTGCCGATATTATAGGTGAACTTCCTGCCGAAATGAAAGAGGAGGTAATCTCTGAAATTCAGGACGTAGAGCACGCCAAAGACATTGTAGACCTACTGCGCTATGACGAAGATACCGCAGGTGGTCTTATGGGTAAGGAGCTTGTACAGGTAAACGAAAACTGGAGCGTACTTACCTGTGTAAAGGAAATGCGCGAACAGGCAGCTAATGTGCAGCGTGTACATTCTATTTATGTTGTAGATGATGAAGGCAGGCTAAAAGGGAGGTTGTCTTTAAAAGACCTCTTGGTTACCAGCACACGCAGCATGATTAAAGATGTGTATATACCTAAGGTTGACTTTGTTAAGGTAAGCACACCCGATGTAGAGGTAGCCCGTATTATGCAAAAGTATGACCTGGAAGCCATACCTGTGGTAGACGAACTGGGCAGGCTTGTAGGGCGTATAACCATAGACGACATTGTAGACGTAATTAAGGAAGAAGCCGATAAGGATTACCAGCTTGCTGCGGGTATCTCTCAGGACGTAGAGGCCGATGACAGCATCCTTGACCTAACGCGTGCACGCCTTCCCTGGCTGGTGCTGGCTCTGCTGGGCGGATTTGTAAGCGTAAAATTGCTTAACAGCTTTAGCGGCGCCATGAACAACCATAAAGAACTGTTCTTTTTTACCCCGCTCATAGCGGCTATGGCCGGTAACGTAGGAGTACAATCAAGTGCTATTATAGTACAGGGTTTGGCCAATAACAGCATTAGCGGCAGTCTTTGGAACCGCCTTATAAAAGAAGTATTACTCAGTTTGCTTAACGGCGCCATACTGGCATCGATACTTATAGCCGGCAGCCATATACTGCTCGATGTAAGCTACGCCGTGGGTATTACGGTAAGCATATCGCTGGTATCGGTAATTATTATAGCCTCGCTTATAGGTACATTTGTACCCATATTGCTAAACCGTGTGGGCTTTGACCCCGCATTATCTACCGGACCGTTTATTACTACCAGTAACGATATTTGCGGTATACTTATCTACTTTTCTATTGCTAAACTTATACTTGGGTTTTAGGGTTTAATCATTTTCTAAACTCCACTTCTATACGTTCCACGCGTTTATCTTTTATGTAAAACGTAGCAAGGCCCCGGCCTTCCTCTAAGTTAACCATGTAGTAGTAGCCACGAGAAATATCATACAGAGAACCGCCCCAGTACTTATATTCTAAAGAGCACGGAAAAGCATCGGCAAGTTTTTCTTCGGTATCGTTAAGCGCTATACCTGCCACACTAAATGGTACTTCTGTTTCATAAGTAACGCCATTTATGTAAAAGGCATCAATAGTATTAAGTACGCCTTCCTCAAACTTCATGCGATAGTTGTTTATCCAAAACTTTTTTTCAATGCTTAATTCTTTCCTGCTAAAAACCGAATCGGTAGAAATACGCTGAAACGGCATTATTTTTTTCTCAAATCCTTTACGGGTATAACCATAAGGCGCTTCATACTTAATACATATTGTTGAAGCCGGGATAGAGTCTAAATTATAAGAGGCAAATTCTTCTACAAAATTGCGTTCAGCAAAAAAGCATAAATCCTCATCGAGCAGGCCATTCAGATAATTTCCAGGATCTATGTATTCGGCTTCCTCATCAGGAAAATATATTGAAGTATTATTATACGTTGTATAAATAGTATCGCTTTTGCGGTTAATTTGTACCACATACATATTTGGCACCCTAAGCTGTGCCAAACGGTTTCCTCGTTCCATTGGCAGGGGCTTTTTCTCCCAACTTTTAGCCTGCTTTTTTAATGCCAAAAGACCATTTGCTACGCGCTCATCTTCACTTAAAACGGCCTGTATCCGGCTTCCTAAATATGGATTCTCATCAATAAACCCGGTAATAACGGTGTGCCCTATACGGTCTGGGTCAACGATTCTAAAGGCGGTAACTTTTACAAAACTGTTTTGAGCAAGGCATGCCAAAGGAAACAGTAAAAGGGATAAAATTAGTTTCATTGGTTTTGGGATAGGTTTCCTAAAATAACGAAAAAACCCGACCCGAATTGTATGTTAACCAGTCATAAAACAAAAATTCTTTACCGTTCTGAGAACTGCGACTGAGAACAGAGTACTACAGCTCCCCGTCCCACTCGGCATAGAACTGCGCCAGGAAACCCTCCATATAATTGTGGCGTGCTTCGGCGATTTTACGTCCCGTTTCGGTATTCATGCGGTCTTTAAGCAGCAGCAGCTTTTCGTAAAAATGGTTTATTGTGGGTGATACACTGTTTTTATACGCTTCTTTATCCATACCCATTGCTGGCTCTATGGCAGGGTCATACAACGGGCGATTTTTAAAGCCGCCGTAGTTAAAACAGCGCGCTATGCCTATGGCACCTATAGCGTCTAACCTGTCAGCATCCTGAACAATATCCAGCTCTTTGCTGCTAAATTTCTTTTCAAAATTACCGCCTTTAAACGATATATTTTCTATGATGGCCACCACGTGCAGTATGGTATCTTCATCTGTATTTTGACTCTCCAGAAATTCTCGCGCTATACGAGGCCCCACAGTTTCGTCGCCATTATGAAACTTGCTGTCGGCTACATCGTGCAGCAGCGCACCAAGCTGTACCACCGTAAGGTTACAGTCTTCTCCGCCAGCAATATTAAGCGCATTATTATATACGCGTTGGATATGAAACCAGTCGTGCCCCCCCTCAGCACCCTGAAGTTGTTGTTTTACAAAGTTTATGGTGTTGTGTATAAGGGCGGCGTTGCTCAGAATTGTTGTTGGTTTGAGGAATACACAAATACACCCTTCTTTTAAACCCACCGCACAAAAAAGCCCGGCTTTATGTTAAAGCCGGGCTTGTATGGTGTGTGTTACTGTTGTTAACTGCTTTGTGGATCGCCACGTAGTATACGGTACTGTTTACGGGACTCTATAAAGTAAATACTGTCTTCGTGTTCAAAAATCATCTTCTCGTAAAGCGGCTTGGCCTTATCGGGCTGATTGAGCTTTTTACTATATATTTCTGCTGAAAAAAACAGTGCTTCGTCTATATAAATGCCGTCTTTGTATTTATCTATAATTTCGGCATAGCTTTGCAGAGCAAGGTCGTACTGCCCCATGCTTTCGTAAATGCGGCCTATGCGCAGCAGGGTTACGTCTTGTATACTTTCGGTTTTATCTGTAGCGCGTAGGTCTTTAAACATTTGCAAAGCCTCTGACTTTTTATTTTGATACAGCTTAAAATCGGCACGGGCAAACTTTTTAAGCGCCACCTGCAGGCTGTCTTCTACCGTATTGTCGCTAATAAGCAGGAACAACTCCATGGCATCGTTAGCTATAAGTTGAGACGCGCTCGCCTTTAGTACGCCAAGTTGTTTTTGCGCCCATTCAAAATCACCCTTAAAATAACTGGCACGCGCCACCCTAAAGCTCGCCTCGTTACCCCCAGCGTCGTTTTTAAGGTCTTCCTGTATTTGGGTATAATACAAAATTGCCTGGTTAAACTTTTCACCTGCAAGCAAAATATCGCTCATTTTCATTTTTACCTGTGCCTGCTGAAACTTATTAAGCGGCATTTGCAGGGCACGGTCTAATGTGGCCAGAGCTGCCTTGCTGTCTTTAAGCTGAAACGCTTCGAAGTCGGCTTTTAATATCTGCAACTTAAGTGAACCCGGTGTAGTGCCAAACTTTTCTAAATCTGTCGCTATACGCTGGCTGATGAGTGGCAGGGTAGCATCCGTTGCGTTTTTTATATCTATTTGCAGCACATAATATTCTGCATCTATAAGCAAATCGGTTTCTGTGGTATTTTGGGCCACAAAGTCGAAAATCTCTTTCGCCGTGGCATCTTCCTGCTCCTCGGCAGCCAGGCGGCCAAGGTTAACAATATTAATAAACAGGTCAGGGTTTCGGCGGTATACCGCTTTTTGCTGTATAAAGGCCTTACCGTATTCTTTTTGCTGCACAAAGAACCAGCTCAGGAAGTCGTTCCAAAGCACA
>JAAXJD010000112.1 GCA_012270005.1 Flavobacterium sp.
GACCACCGATTGCAGGGTTACAGGACATCTCACCAATGGTATCGAATTTATGGCTAATTAAGATGTTTTTTAAACAAAAACATAGGACTTTTTTCTTTACCACACAGCCTAACATTTTATAGTCTTTTACGCTATGAAAAAACTATTATTATCTGCTGCCGGGCTACTGGCTGCAACAAGTGCCATGGCACAATATGACATAAACACCGCGCAGGACGCCGTAAAATACGCTACTGATAACCTTACCGGTTCAGCCCGCTTCAGGGGGCTGGGTGGTGCTATGGGAGCTGTGGGTGGCGACCCATCGGCTGTGGGCATTAACCCGGCGGGTTCGGCTATATTTAATTACAATACCGGCACCGCATCGTTAAGCAGCTACAACCGTAGCAATAACGCCAACTTTTTTGGAAACAACAACCGCAAAAACGATAACAACTTCGCCCTCAACCAGCTGGGGCTTTTTATGGTTTTTAATAACGGTAAAGAAGGCGCAGTTATGAATAAGTTTGCCTTCGGGTTTAATTACGAAAACACCCAGAGTTTTTATAATGCGGTTTCTATAACAGGTAATAACCCTGTGGGCAGTATAGCCGATTATTTTGTAAAATATGCCAACGGCTTTGGTAACGTGGGCGGCGTAGGTACAGGCTTCCTTAACAACAGCAACGTCTACGACTTTCCTAATATGAGCTACATAGACCAGCAGGCCTATTTAGGATACAATGCATATGCGTTTAACCCGGTTACTAACACATCAGACAACACGTCGTATGTATCTAATGTGCCGGCAGGACTAAAGCCAATGCAAAGCAGTTATATAAGAACATCGGGTTATAACGGAAAGGTAGCACTCAACTTTGCTGCGCAGTTTTTTAGCAAACTGTCTTTAGGGGCAAATATTAACCTGCATTTTACCGATTATATAAACAATACCAATTTTATAGAAAATACCAATAACACCAGCGGCAGCGGGCTGCAGTATTTGGAGTTTAACACCCAAAGGTATACTTACGGCGGTGGTGCATCATTTAACCTTGGTGCGATTTACAACATAGCGCCTTACTTAAGGCTGGGCGCGGCCTATGAAACCCCTACCTGGCTTACTCTGCAAGACGAGGTTACCCAGCGCATAAGCAGTACAGCAAACAATCAATCCTATTTTACTGATCCGCAGGCTACCATGGTGGGCGATAACTACACCATAAAAACCCCTGCAAAATATACCGGAAGCGCCGCGTTTATCTTTGGCAAAAGAGGTCTTATAAGCGTGGATTACGGGCTTAGAAACTATGCCAATACCAAATACAGCAACGGGCGCTACGCCGAACTTAATACCGAACTGAGCCAAACCCTGGACTGGGCAGGCGACCTACGAATAGGTACTGAGTGGCGGGTTAAGGCTTTAAGCCTTAGAGCAGGGTACCGCAACCTGCAAAGCCCGTATAAAAACGGCACTACCCTGGGTGACCTTAACAGTGTTTCGGGTGGGCTTGGGTACAGCTTTAACGGTGCCCGTGTAGACCTTGCCTATACCTGGCAACAACGCAAATCCGACATTTCTACACTGCGCCCTGATTTTACACAGGCGGCTCAGGTAAAAACCACAGGCAATAACGTTACGCTTTCCTTTACACTGGATTTATAATTTTTCATCTTACGCAATAACGAAGAACGCCATCTTTTTTAATAAAAAGATGGCGTTTTTATGTTTTGATAAACAAGCCTGGTTATGACTATTGGCGCAAAAGTCTTCTTCGCATTTTAGCCTCGGGGCTTTCAACTATATCAGGATATTCCCTGGCTGTATCTTCAACTACTTTTTTCCAGATTTCTCTACCTTCTTCTGTACTCAAAACAATCATAAGCATATCAAAATACGCTTTGTTTTCCGCTGTACAATCGGCTATAGCCTTAGACATTTCCTTATACGCAAGCTTGGCCCCTTCTAATGTAGCATAATCCGTTTTCTGGATGTTGCTGTTTAACCACGCATCGAAACCTAATGATGTAATTTCAGAATGGTAATCCTTAAAATGTATCTTCTCTACAAACCGCTCCTCCAGCGGCTCAAACTTATGGTGGCTTTCAGAGGTAATATACTTTATATATAAGTTCTTTAGCTTAATGTATGTAGAATCTGCCTTTACCGGTGTAATTTCGGAAACCTCAAAGCTTTTTGCAGAGACCGGGTGATAGGAAATCGTTAAAAGAAGTAACAGTGAATACAATAATTTCATGGTGTTGGTATATATGTTAATTGGCTTCAGCACAAAGAAAACAAAAATACACCATACCCCGCTACGTGAAAACCGTAATTAACAGTAGTGCCTAAAAATAAAAAAGCCATCAAGAAAACTTCCGATGGCTTTGATTGGGATTTGTAATATATATGAACGGGATTCATTCATTTAACAACACCGTGTACAGATACACAGCGAATTAACTGCATTGCAAGTACGTAAATATAACAACATGTTATAATTAAAGAAATGTTAAAAAACAATAATTCAAACACATACGAAATTTCCCCACCTATCTAGAAATTTAAACACATTTAAATACAACATATCGACTTTAAATGTTTTTTTACTTTTTAACGCCTGCCAGTTATTTGAAAACCAATAAAAAGCGTACTTTTGCACCTCAATTTTTTTGAGTATTATGAGGACTAAATCTTTAAAAAAGAACAAGATAAACGTTATTACCCTGGGCTGCTCTAAAAACGTGTATGACAGCGAGGTACTTATGGGCCAGCTGCGCGCCAGCGGTAAAGACGTTACCCACGAGGCTACCGGCAAAGACGAAGGCAATATTATTGTTATTAACACCTGTGGCTTTATAGACAATGCCAAAGAGGAGTCGGTTAACATGATACTTAATTATGTAGATAAAAAAGAGCAGGGCATTGTAGACAAGGTTTTTGTTACCGGATGCCTTAGCGAGCGCTACAAGCCGGATTTACAAAAGGAAATACCCGATGTAGACCAGTATTTTGGTACCACAGAACTTCCACTATTGCTGAAAGCACTTGGTGCCGATTATAAGCACGAACTACTGGGAGAACGCCTTACCACTACTCCTAAAAATTATGCATACCTTAAAATAGCCGAAGGCTGCGACCGCCCGTGCAGTTTCTGTGCAATTCCGCTTATGCGTGGCAAACATGTAAGCCAGCCCATAGAAAAACTGGTTAAAGAAGCAGAAGGCCTTGCCCGTAACGGCGTTAAAGAGCTTATACTTATTGCCCAGGATCTTACCTATTACGGCCTTGACCTGTACAAAAAACGTAACCTTGCCGAACTGCTTGAAGCACTGGTTAAGGTAGAAGGCATTGAGTGGATTCGCCTGCACTATGCATTCCCAAGTGGTTTCCCTATGGATGTGCTGGAGCTTATGAACCGCGAACCAAAGATTTGTAACTACATAGATATTCCGCTACAGCACATTTCAGACAGCGTACTGAAATCAATGCGCCGTGGTACCACCAAAGAAAAGACTACTAACCTGCTCCATGAATTCCGTAAGGCAGTACCGGGCATTACCATACGTACCACGCTTATTGTGGGCTACCCGGGCGAAACAGAAGAGGATTTCCAAATCCTTAAAGACTGGGTAAAAGAAATGCGTTTTGAGCGCTTGGGATGCTTTACTTACAGCCATGAGGAGAACACCCATGCCTACCTGCTGGAAGATGACGTACCACAGGAAGTAAAACAGCAGCGTGCCAATGAAATCATGGAACTGCAAAGCCAGATTTCGTGGGAACTGAATCAGGAAAAAGTAGGCAAAACCTACCGCTGTGTTATAGACCGTAAGGAAGGCAGCCACTTTGTAGGGCGTACCGAATCAGACAGCCCTGATGTAGACAACGAAGTACTTATAGATGCTACCAGCGTATACCTTAAAACCGGCGAGTTTGTAAACATAACCATAACAGACGCCACCGAGTTTGACCTGTACGGTGTACCGGCAGCAAGCGCTAATTAAAATTTAAGAAAGCCGAAGCACTACGCTGCGGCTTTTTTTGTATGTTTGAGATACTAATAAACAAACAATGAAAAAACATCTTATAGCCCTTACCCTGCTTTGCCTTACCCTGCCCACTATCGCTTTTGCGCAAATGAACAGGCGCGTGGGGAGACAACAGTACCAAAACGGCCCTACAGGAAAATCAAACCAAAAACCAAAAGACCAGGCTGAATCTGCATCAGAATATTATGCGAAAGAGTTAGGGCTTGACAGTTTTCAGGAAGCGGCCGTACTACAAATTTACAAGGACGAAGACAATAACGTAAAAGCGATTATTGAAGACCTTGAAATGACTACCGACATTAAAAACGAAAAAATATACCAGATTACAGAACGGGTAGATGCCAGGATAATGAAATTGCTAGCCCCTGAACAAATTGAATAATTTGAAAAG
>JAAXJD010000212.1:0-10672 GCA_012270005.1 Flavobacterium sp.
AACAGCGGAAATGAAGCCTTCCCTGACTTGAAACACTTTAACGGTAACCAAACGCATGTGGGAAAAAGCGAACGTTATTTAAATGTATTTAACCTCCTGCCATACTATGACCATAGTACCAATAGCCGCTATTTTGAGGGGCACCTGGAACATCATTTTAAGGGATACATAACAGATAATATTCCGCTTTTTAATAAATTACAGTATTACCTCGTTGCAGGTTACCACGTGTTATCTACACCAGAACGCAACCCTTATATGGAATTTACATTGGGATTGGATAATGTAGGCATAGGTAAATTCCGTTTACTACGACTCGACTACGTCAGGTCTTATGAAGGCGGTTTTAAAGGCGACGGCGTAGTATTCGGGCTTACGTTCATAGATTTCTTAGAATAAACACAAAAATTGTATTTTTGCCGCCGTTGAAATCAAATGCACATGCACCATCACTACATTTTATATAAGCCGTGGGGCTACCTAAGCCAGTTTAGCTATAATCTTAAAAGAAACAAGAAACTGTTAGGCGAATTATTTGATTTTGACCCCAGAACAATGGCTATAGGACGCCTTGACGAAGACAGCGAGGGGCTGCTACTGCTTACCACAGATGGCATGATGAGCGAAATTGTAAGGAGTAAAAAAGTAGAAAAAGAATACTATGCCCAGGTTGACGGACTCATAACGGATGAAGCTGTTGTGCAATTAGCAAACGGAGTGCAAATAGGTGTTCACGGACAAAAATACACCACGCTGCCATGTGCAGCAGCGCGCCTGACCGAAATACCCAACCTACCGCAACGAGCAAAAAAAATACGTGATGAACGCCACGGACCTACCAGCTGGGTAAGCATAACAGTTACAGAAGGTAAATTCAGGCAGGTGCGTAAAATGACCTCTGCTGTAGGGTTCCCCACGCTTAGGCTGGTAAGAGTAAGAGTCGGCAATATACACTTGGGTGACCTACAACCTGGAGAGGCAAAAGAAATCTCAGCATTTAACCTTTAAACACCGGAAACCGCACTACTACCGTTGTACCCTCATTCTTCTTACTGTTTATATTAAGTAATATACCTAAAATATCACAGTAACGTTTTACTATGGCAAGCCCTAAGCCTGTGCCTTTAATTTCGGTATGCTCCTCGGCCTCAGAACGATAAAACTGATCAAAGATACTACTCAAATCGGCTTGTGCTATGCCGATACCACTATCGGTAATTACACAGTTTATATATTCCCCGGATGCAGAAAGCGATACCTGTACAATACCGCCTTCATTAGAATATTTAATGGCGTTGCCTATCAGGTTGTCTATTATAACACCCGTCATAAAAACATCGGACTGCACATAAAAGTGATCTTCAAACTTAAAATCTACCTTTAGGCTACGTTTTTCAATCTCGGGAGAATGGCGTTCAAGTGTTTCTAAAATTAGCTCATCAATAGCAAGCTGCCGTAAATTAACCACTTCTTTACTGCTCTCAAAACGGGTTAATGTAAGCAGTTGATCTGCTATTGTGGTAAGGCGGTTAACCTCGTTTACGCAATACCGTATTTTATCTTCATACTCCTGAGCTGTACGAGGTTTACGTATTAAAACCTCAAGTGTACCTTTAATTACTGCAAGCGGTGTACGTAGCTCATGTGACGCGTGCGATGTAAATTGTTTTTCTCGTACTACTACACTTTCAACACGACCAAGTAAATCGTTTATAGCCGTGGCGAGGGTGTACAGTTCATCTTTATTTTCAGGAAGCGTTATACGTGTACTAAGATTATTATCTGTAATTTGCTTGGTAGATGATATTATACTGAACACCGGTTCCATGCTCTTACCGGCTATAAACCGAGTTAGGAAAAACAACAATATTAATACCGCCGGATAAGCCAGTAATAATACCATTCGCAGGCTTTCCATAACGCTGTAATGGTCTGTAATAGACATACCTATAACTACATATCCTTTTAAAACACCATTGTTCACTAAGGGAGCCTGCATCTGACGGATATCAATTTTCCCTATCTTGGCATCGACATAGTGAGCAGTATCTTTTTTATGGTGCAATACCAAATTTCGGTTCTTTAAGTTGGCCGACTTTTGCAGAACCTTTCCATCAGCATCAAAAATTTCAACAAACACCGGATTTCCTTTATCACGATTGTGCTCAATTTCTTTCCATTCACCATCCTCAGACATTTTTTCAAAATGCACCTGGCTGGCTACAAAGCCCGTATGCCTGTTGATTTCTTCCTGCAGATCGTGGTTTACATCATACACCACACCTACCCATACTATACGATAAATTACCACAAATACAAGCAGTACCAGTGCAGCAGCCCCAAAAAGATTATAGTAGGCAATACGGTTTTTTATAGAAGGTTTATTCATTATACAGCTTCATCGTTGGCAAGATAGCCAATACCTCTAATCGTTTTTATATAGTTATCTTCGCGTGCAAAGCCCAGTTTCTTTCGTATACCATTAATAAATACATCTATCACACCAGTATCATAATCAAAATGGATGTTCCATACGTCTTTAATAATATCAGTGCGGTTGCACACAGCACCCTTATTTTTCATAAGGTACTCCAGAAGAGCAAACTCTTTTTGTGTAAGCACTACCTCTTTATCTCCGGCAAATACCTGATGGGTCTCGGTTTTTAGTGTTACAGGGCCTAGAGTAAACACAGGTCTCTCTTCTGTAGCCGACCGGAACTGAACCTTAATACGCTCTAGCAATTCCTCAAAACTAAACGGTTTTTTAATATAGTCGTTAGCACCGCTTTGTAAACCCGCAATAGTATCTTGTACGGTATCTTTAGCCGTAAGGAAAATAATGGGGGTAGATTTGTTAGACTTTCTAACGGCAGTACATACCTCCAGCCCGGACATTTTAGGTAACATCCAGTCCAGCAGCATAAGATCGAACTTTCGTTGCTGTGCCAGCATAAGCCCCTTGTCTCCGCTGGAAGCTACAGTAACAGCATAGCCCTCCTCTTCAAGCCCCTGCTTCAGGAAATTAGAAATTCCCTCCTGGTCTTCAACTATTAATATTTCTTTTCCCATACTGTGTAAAATACCCTTGGTTTTGATTGTATTATTCTTTTAGAAGCTTATTGGCAAACAGGTAATCTGCTGTTTGATACCATGATATAGCTTCTTCCAGAAATGCATTATCTATTTTCTTAGCCTTAAGGCTGTTATCAGTTTTGTTATACGAATAAAAATTCTGTTTCTTCTGGTCGCCCAGTATCATTACGTCGTTACCCTTCATAAGTGTCAGCTTTCGATAGGTACCCAGTAAAGCTCGTTGTTTAAAGCTGTCTTTCAGCACATTTTGCCCGAAAAATCCTGAAGTATAATCCCAGTTTAGCAGCCCGAACAGTGTAGGCACAAGGTCTATCTGAGAGCAAAGGCTTTGTACTTTTTGAGGTGCCACCCCTTGCGCATTATAAATATAAGCAGGAATATGATAATTAGCCACATCAATTTCATCTTTACCGGCACTACTTGCACAGTGGTCAGCTACAATAACAAACACAGTATTCTTAAACCAAGGCTTAGCCTTAGCTTCTTTAATCATTTTACCAAGCGCGTAGTCTGCGTACTTTACAGCGCCATCCCTACCACTACCCGACGGAATATCTATGCGACCTGACGGATAGGTATAAGGCCTGTGATTACTGGTTGTCATTACAAAATTAAAGAAAGGCTCGCCTTTTTTATACTTTTCATCGGCTACAGACAACATTTTTTTATAAATATCCTCGTCGCAAATACCCCAGGCATTTTCAAACGTTACTTCATTATCTTCAATATGATTGCGGGTAACCTTAATATCGTCGGCAAGTATGCTGCCATGACCCCTGTCGTAAATAGTAAAACCATTGCCACCATAGTAGCTGTTCATATTATCAAAATACCCATCGCCCCCATAAAAGAAGCTACTTTGGTAGCCTTTTTCTTTAAACACAGTATTTATAGTATATAGTCCGTGATTATCCGGGCGCTTTACAATGCTTTGCCCCGGTGTAGGCGGAATACATAACGTTACTGCTTCCATGCCCCTAACGGTACGAGTACCGGTTGCATAAAGGTTACTGAAGAAAACACTTTCCTGTGCCAAGGCATCCATAGCGGGAGTAATATTTTTTTCGTTACCAAATTCTTTCATAAAAGAACCGCTCATACTCTCCATCAAAATGAATACCACATTTGGTTTTGCCGCATCAGGATTTCCGGTTACTTTCCTTTTTACAGAAGTACCGTCAGAGATAAATGTTTCTCCTTCCTCCTTAACGGCTGCCCTTACCATGTCAAAAGCCTTTTTCTTGTCTATAGTAGTATAAAAATCAGCGTAATCCATACGGTTATTCCTAAATTCGGCAAAGAACGAATAAATCCCGGCTTTAGAAATTTCGTTGTTATAGCGGTTATCACTCCACTCTGCATCATTGTTTCTTACAAACGCAATAAACACAGTAGCTACTGCAATTGCGCCGGCAAACACTGTCGAAGAAACCGGAAAGGTAATCTTATGTGTAAACGTATTTTTAAATACACCCCACTTAACAAACAGCCATATTTCACCCACGGTAGCAGCGGCTACAATGCCAATTAATAATGGCAGCGGATAAGATTGCTGGATATTACTTACCACCTCATGCGTATAGATGAGGTAGTCTACTGCAATAAAGTTGAACCTGGCGTGAAACTCTTCCCAAAAAGTAACCTCCGCAAAGAATGTAAACATCAGTATGAAAACCGTAAGGGAAAAGAAAAAATAAGTGAGTATTTTATCTGCAACACTTCCCACAAATCTATTTGGCCAAACCAAAACATATAGTAACGATGGAATGGTAATAAACATACAAACTCCTAAATCGTAAAAGGCTCCGGTTAGCAGTGTTCTTACAATACTGAAAGGGTTCCACGACACCTCACTGTATTGCCAAAATAACAATCCTAGCCTTAAGATGAGAGATAAAAACATGAAGGCCAATATGAAGTGTATCCACAACGAAAGGCGACTCTTTGAAGCATTCTTAAAAACAGTTGACTTATTTTTCATTTATATACTATTATCCTAGTACAAAATAACATTTTTTTTACAAGGTTAATATAATGTTAAGAAAGGCTTTAAGTAAATCTTAAGCAACACCGTTAACTGAAAAGGAAAAGTGTTAAAAATGATATCTGTAAACTAAAAATTTTGTAAGTTTTTTATGAAAACCTTATCAACGAAACACATAGAGATTGTTTATTTTAGGTGTAATGAATGACACTGCAAAAAAACCATCTAAGCCTGCCAGGTATTTTAAAAAAATACTTAAAATATTTCTTTGGATTTTCGGATCTATTGTCGCCTTGTTTCTTTTGATAGTAGGACTATTGCAAATCCCCTATTTCCAGAATATCGCTAAGGACCAACTTGTTACCTATCTCGAAAAGAAGATAGGAACTCCTGTATCTATTGGCTACGTGGAAATTGGCCTTCCAAAAAAGGTAATACTCAAAGATGTGTATTTTCAGTCTCAGCAACACGATACTTTACTTGCAGGAAAAGAGCTGGCGGTAGATATAAGCCTTACGAAATTGTTTAGCAATGAGGTTGAAATTAACAGTGTAAATCTTAAAGGAATTACTGCCAAAGTAAACCGTAACAAACAAGGTATATTTAATTTTGATTATATCATTAAAGCCTTTGACAGCGGGAAACCTAAGGATACTACATCGGCACCAATGAAATTTTCCATAGAAAAAGTAAACCTTGACAACATTGCAGTAAAATATGACGATGATGTAACTGGTAATTACCTTACCGCAAACATTACCCATTTTGATACGAGTTTTAAAGAGTTTAATCTTAACAAACTTACCTTTAATATACCTGCAATAACGCTGCACGGCGCTAAAGTGCGCTTTAAACAAAGCATGGTAGACGAGATTGTGTCATCTACACAAAAAGTTGCTGAAGAAGCAAGCAAGAAACCAAACCTTACTCTAGTTTTAACTGAAATAGACTTAGAGAATATTGATATAGGTTATGATAACCAGGGCAGCAAATTAGATACCGGGCTTAAACTTGTAAAATTACAAACCAAGGTTAACGAAGTGAATCTAAAAACGCAGCTTATAGATTTACAGTCCCTTACCATAAAAGACCTGAACGGTACGCTGGCTATGGGTACCCCTGAAAAAACAGCGGCTAAAACATTACCTGCAAAGTCTGTGGCATTAGAAAAGGCATCGTGGAAATTTAAACTCGGCAAAACAGATATTAGCAATGTCAACTTTAAATATGACGACCTTTCGGCGGTTGCTGCAGAAAAAGGGATTGATTACAAACACCTTAAAGTTACCAACCTTAACTTAAAAGCAAATAATTTCTCGTATAAGGAGAACGACATTTCCGGAGATATACAGCAATTTTCGGTAAAGGAAAAAAGTGGTGTTCATGTAAAACAATTACAAACCAATTTTAGTTACACAGCGCGCGGCGCTAAATTGCTCAACCTATATTTAGAAACGCCGGATACTAAAGTTTCAAACCGTATTGCCGTAAGCTATCCTTCTTTGGCTAACATAAACAAGAATGTAGGCAAAATAGGTGTTAATGCTAATTTTACAGAGAGCCATATAGGATTTAAAGACGTTTTATTATTTGCGCCTAACCTAATCAACACAGCCCCTTTTAAGGAAAATCCCGATGGTCAGCTGTACATTGACGGTACAGTTATCGGACTGGTTTCGGACCTGAAAATAAACGGCCTAAAAATTTACGGGATAGGAAATACCACAATTGCCGCAAGCGGACGCATAAAAGGGCTGCCCGACGCTAAAAAAGCTTATTTTGATTTAGACATACAAGAGCTAAACACTACCGCTAAAGACATTAAAACTTTTGTACCGGAAGGTACTTTGCCGGGCACTATTAGCATCCCGGAACGTATTGCTTTAAAAGGAACGTTTAAAGGCACCTTAAACAAGCTAAATACAAACCTTAACCTAAACAGCAGTTATGGCAGCGCTGCTGTAAGCGGAACTTTTGATCAGTCTGTAAAGAACAGGGAAAAATATGATGCTACGGTAAACTTAGGCAACTTTGATTTGGGTAGGCTGATAAAAAATGACTCTTTAGGAAAAATTAGTTTAAACGCGCATGTAAAAGGAACAGGGTTAAATCCTGAAAGGGCAACTGCCGCCGTAAAAGGTGTTGTTACAAAGGCTGAGTATAATGGCTACACCTATAAAAACCTCTCTGTAAATGGCAAAATAAACAACGGTAAATTCGATGCGAAAGCGGGTATGAAAGACCCTAACATCGACTTTGCGCTAGATGCTGCAGGTGGGTTTAAAGGTAAGTTTCCGTATGGTAAAGTTCACCTGAATATAGATATAATAGATCTTGAAAAGTTACGCCTTCATGCCGGCCCCTTAAAACTTCGCGGTAATGTTGATGCTGATATAAGCGATGCTAACCCCGATAACCTTAACGGAAAGGTGGCAATACACCATTTTATCTTTGCCAACGAAAAAGAGCAATTTGCTATGGATTCTGTAAAAATTGCCGCTATATCCACTGCAGATACTACGGCAATAAAAATTGATTCTCAGTTTTTAAAGGCTAATGCCACCGGTAAGTATAAGGTTACTGCGCTGCCAGCCGCCATAAAAAGGACTTTAGATAAATTTTATAATACCGGTAAAGTTCAAAAACTGGATAAACCCGAAAATCCGCAGCAAATAACTTTTTCACTTAAAGTAGACAATGACCCTATATTAACTAAGATACTTCCGGAGTTAAAAAGATTTGAACCAATAGATATTGCCGGTTATTACAGCAGTAAAAATGACAGCCTTGTTATAAATGCTAACATACCTAGGATTGTATATGGCAATAACACAGTAAATGGTGTTACGGCAAATATAGCTACCAAAGACACTGCTATGGTTTATGCAATAAGGATAGACGCTTTAGAAAATAGTTCTTTCCGATTAGGAAACACAACCCTCCAGGGAGATATAAAGGACAACGTAGTTAACTACAAGCTTGAAATAGACGATCAGGCGAAAAAACAACAGTATATGCTTGCCGGTAAATTGGAGGCCAAAGAACAACAAAACCAAATTAGCCTTAACCCTGACGGGCTGATGCTTAATTACGAGGAATGGACAGTTGCCCAGGATAACCTCCTTTGTTTTGGTAAAGATGTTTTTTTCGCAAGGAACTTCGAAATCAGTAATAATGGCGGTGCACTAAAACTTAACAGCGAATCAGAACAGCCAAACAGCCCGCTTAATGTATCGTTAGAAAACTTTACCATAGAAACCCTTACAAACGCGGTGCAGAAAGAGGAAACCAAATTTAAGGGAACTATAAACGGAACAGCTCGGGTTACAGACATTACAACAAAGCCGGTGTTTGAATCTCAGTTAGATATTACCGATTTTGCAGTAGCAAAAGACACTGTGGGTAACATTAAAATAAACGTAAACAATAAGGTGGCAAACACGTTTACGGCAGATGTTGCAGTAACTGGAAATGGCAACCAGCTAAGCCTGAATGGCGATTACAACACCAGTACATCGGGCTTTAAAATGATGCTGAATATCGAAAAGTTTAATATGACCAGTGTACAGGCACTAAGTTTTGGTAGCCTTAAAGACAGTGAGGGTTACCTGTCTGGCCAGTTTAATATAGCCGGTACCGCTAAAGACCCAAACATTGTGGGTGATTTAAAGTTTAACGAAGTTAGCTTTAGGGTTACACAGTTAAATGCCCTATACAAGGGTATAAACAAAAACATAAGCTTTACCAAAGATGGTATAGCCATGAACAACTTTACCATTGAAGATGAAAACAATAACCTCCTAACCCTAAACGGAAATATTGCTACAACCGATTACAGGAAGTTTGGCTTTAACCTTACCATAGATGCAGAAAATTTCCAGGCCATAAACAGCAAAGCAAAAGATAATGATTTTTACTATGGCGACTTATACCTTGACGCTAACCTGAAACTAAAAGGCACCATGGAAAACCCTGTGGTTAACGGCAGTATAAATGTAAATGAAGATACTAACTTTACGGTTGTACTTCCCCAGCAAGACCCGCGCATTGCAGACAGAGAGGGTGTTGTAGAATTTGTAGACGAGGATAACCAGGAAGCATTACAACGATTAAAAATTGAACAAACCGTTAATAAGTCGGCACTTGAAGGTTTAGATGTATCGCTTAATATAGGCATTAACAAAGAGGCTACCATGTACCTCATTGTAGATAAAGGAAATGGCGACTATCTTGAACTAAAAGGCGAAGCACAACTTACCGGAGGTATAGACCCATCCGGAAAAACCACGCTAACCGGACGCTACGAATTTAATGAAGGGGCTTATCAAATGAGCTTTAACTTTATAAAGCGTAAGTTTGATATACAAAAAGGAAGTTACATTTTATGGACAGGTGAACCTACCGCTGCTAACCTAAACATCACAGCTGTGTATCAAACCGAAACCTCTCCTATAGACCTTGTACTGAATCAGATTTCTGGAAAAACACAGTCGGAGATTAATACGTACAAACAAAAGATTCCGGTAAATACTCTGCTTAAAATAAACGGCGAACTATTAAAACCTGAACTTTCATTTGAGATACATATCCCTGATGGTAACTATAATGTTTCTGCAGACATTATTGAAACTACAAATACCAAGCTGGAGGAAATCAGGCAGCAGCCATCGGCACTGAACAAACAGGGTGTGGCACTATTGCTGCTAAACCGATTTATAGGCGAAAATCCTTTCTCCAGCGAAGCCGGCGGAACCGGTGCAGAAGCTTTAGCAAGGCAAAGTGTGAGTAAGATACTTTCCCAGCAGCTTAATAACCTGGCCTCTGACCTGATAAAAGGAGTAGAACTTAACTTTGACCTTGAGTCTACCGAAGATTACACAACCGGTGAGCAGGCATCCAGGACAGACCTGAATGTAGGCGTTTCTAAAACATTGTTTGACGATCGCTTAAAAGTTACCGTAGGAAGTAGTTTCGGGCTTGAAGGCCCTCAGCAGCCAAATCAGCAAACCACTAATATAGCCGGTGATGTTTCGGTAGATTACCGCCTTACTCAGGACGGTAGATACCTGGTAAGGGCATTCCGTAAAAATGAATATCAGGTAGCACTACAAGGACAGGTTATAGAAACGGGAGTGTCGTTTGTAATTACAATGAGTTACGATAAGTTCCGCGAACTTTTTCACAGGACACCTGAAGAGCGAGAAATGCTACAACGCGAACGTGAGCGCCGCGCAAGGGAAAAAGAGGAGAAAAACCGCGAGAAAACACAGGAAGAACAGAAAAAAGCAGCCGAGAAAAATTTACCGCCAAACAGCACTAATAATGAAGATAATTAAAATACTATATATACTGTTTTTTATACTAATTGTAGCAGGTTGCAGTAATACAAAGCACTTGCCAAAAGGCGACTTGCTATACACAGGTGGAAAAGTAACCATCAATGATAGCCTTATGCCTAAAAAAGAGACAAAGGCACTTACTAAAGAGGTTGAAGCGCGGCTGCGGCCGCAACCGCCGCGCCGTCGTCAACGAGCCGCGGAGCGACCCGGCCGAGACCCGCGGGCTCGTGATAGGCGGTGCGGCCCAGCATGACCC
>JAAXJD010000212.1:10682-21863 GCA_012270005.1 Flavobacterium sp.
TTGCTATACAAATGTCGAAAATTAACCATCAATGATAGCCTTATTCCTAAAAAAGAGAAATAGGCACTTAAAAAAGAGCTTGAAGAGCTGCTTAGGCCGAAACCCAACAGTAATTTCTTTGGGCTGAGGTTTAAATTATACTTCTATAACCTGGCAGGAGAACCAAAAAAAGAAAAAGGGTTTAGAAACTGGCTGCGCAATAAAGTGGGTGAACCGCCGGTGCTATTTAGCCAGGTAGACCTTGATTATAATGCAGATATTTTGCAAAACTATATGGAAAACCGAGGCTATTTTAAAACACGAACCTCGGCAGATTCTATTTCAAAAAACAAACGAGCAAAGGCACTATATACTGTAACTACTAAAAAACAATTTAAAATAAGGAATGTTTCCTTTCCGTCAGACAGCACGGCTGGCCAGCTGGAAAAAGATATCGCAAGGCTTAAAAGGCGTACGCTTTTAAAAAGCGGCAATCCTTATGACCTTGATGTGATTAAAGCAGAGCGCGAACGTATAGACCAGCGCTTAAAAAATCGTGGATATTACTACTTTAACCCTGACTATATATTGGTTAAAGTAGACAGTACCGTAGGCAACTACCAGGTAGATTTGCGCTTGGTTATAAAGGATAAAACTCCCGATGAGGCCAAGCAGGTATACAAAATAGATAAGATAATTGTTTACCCTAATTATTCTCTTACAAATAACCAAGACAGTATAAAGGCGGCTCCGGCAGCGGTAGAACACTATAAGGACTTTACCATTATAGATTCTGCCCATACATTTAAACCAAAAATTTATGACCGTACACTTTTTTTCCATCGTGGAGATACTTACAGCCGTTGGGATCATAACCTTTCGCTAAACCGTTTAATCAACTTAGGAACATTTAAGTTTGTAAAAAATGAGTTTAAACCATCAGATTCGTTAAAAAATACATTAGATGTCTACTATTACCTTACACCGCAGCGCAAAAAGTCCATCAACCAGACTACTACAGCAAAAACAAACTCGGCTAACTATAACGGTGCTGAGATAAGTATAAGCTGGAGTAACCGTAATACATTCCGAGCGGCTGAGGTATTATCGGTATCGGCATTCGGGGGAATGGAAATTCAGGTAGCCGGACAAAATAAGGGTTATAATGTGTACAGAATCGGTGGTGAAACCAGCCTTGTTTGGCCACGTTTTATTACACCTATTCACATAAAAGACAGTAGTGCTTACGTACCTAAAACCAAAGCGTCGTTAAGCTATGAATTTCAGAAAAGGATAAAACTGTATGCGCTAAATAACTTTAGGGCTCAATTCGGCTACTTATGGAAAAACAACGTACATACGGAACAACAACTGTATGTTACAGATATAAATTATGTAAGCCCGGCAAGCATTACCCAGGAATATTATGACAGGATAGATGCTGCAGACACCACACAAAAGGCAGCGCTTAGAAAAGTGATACAGAAGCAGCTCATCTTTGGCCCTACGTATTCCTTTATGTATACAAATACAGACCTTAAAAGGAAACGAAATACTTTTTACTACAAAGGCACCATAGAATTAGCGGCTACTATTACAGGGCTGGTTACTGGCGCAAAAGCCAGTGACCCGGTTACAATACTTAATGTTCCGTTTAGCCAATTTGCTAAAACAGAGCAGGATTTTAGATATTACTTAAAGTTAAATGAAAAGTCGCAAATAGCCACAAGGGTCATCGCAGGTATTGGTTATCCGTATGGTAACTCTACATCTTTACCCTATGTAAGGCAATTTTTTATAGGGGGCGTAAATAGTATTCGTGCGTTTAGGGCGCGTTCTATAGGCCCTGGTGGCTACATAGACCCTAACCAGAATAGTAATAGTTTCCTACCGGACCAAAGTGGTGATATTAAACTGGAAATAAATGCAGAATACAGGGCGCAGCTATACCGTATTTTTCACGGGGCAGTATTTGTAGATGCTGGTAATATATGGCTTTGGAACAAAGATCCTAACAGACCCGGAGCAGAGTTTAGCAACAAATTTACTAATCAGCTCGCTGTGGGAACCGGTTTAGGGCTACGTTTGGATTTATCCTTCCTGGTAGTGAGAGCAGATTTGGCATTCCCGCTACGCAGGCCGGCTGTTACAGAAGGTAGCCCATGGGTAATAAACCAGATAGATATAGGAAGCCGTAGCTGGAGGAAAGAAAACCTTGTACTTAATATAGGTATAGGGTACCCGTTCTAGAGTTCAGTATTATATAAATAAAAAAAGGCTGCACATAGGCAGCCTTTTGTATTTGAACAAGTAAAAAATTATTGCTCAAGTTTCTTTAAGGCTTGCCTCTCTTTTACCAGCTCCACAGTAGCGCCGCCTACCCAGTAGAATACGAAGCTAACAAGGAACATCATAAGCCAGAAGCCTATGGTTGCAATGGTAAGGAACAGAAGGAAACCTAGATACTGTTGAAATTCAAACATGTTTTCCGGAAATTTTGAATTATTGTTCAAATTTAAGATAAATGTTTGGTTAAAACAACTAAAACACTGAGAAAAATTCAGTAAAAATTAATTACGAAATCATTTTCTTAACGAATCTTTATTGCGTAATTTTGGCTGGCTTTATTCCTCCCGCGCAGCGTCAGGCACTTAAAATAGCCATTAACCTAAATTTATTTTACAACCATAAACATTTTTCAAAATGGAATACAGGATTGAAAAAGACACCATGGGTGAAGTGAAAGTCCCTGCAGACAAATATTGGGGCGCACAAACCGAGCGTTCGCGTAACAACTTTAAAATTGGCCCTTCCGGCTCTATGCCAAAGGAAATCATAGAGGGTTTTGCCTATCTTAAAAAAGCTGCTGCTTACGCTAACCATGACCTTGGTGTTCTTAGTGCTGAAAAACGTGATGCCATTGGCCAGGTTTGCGACGAAATTCTTGAAGGTAAGCTAGACAGCGAATTCCCTCTTGTAATATGGCAAACAGGTTCTGGTACACAGAGCAACATGAATGTAAATGAGGTAGTTGCAAACAGGGCACAGGTACTTGCCGGTGGCAAAATAGGCGAAGGCGAACCTGTACTTAAAGCAAATGACGATGTAAATAAATCACAATCAAGTAACGACACCTACCCTACCGGTATGCACATTGCCGCTTACAAGGCAGTTGTAGAGGTTACCCTGCCGGGTGTAGAAAAACTTCGTGATACGCTGAAAGCAAAGTCTGAAGAATACATGAATGTGGTTAAAATAGGCCGTACGCACCTTATGGATGCTACGCCATTAACCCTGGGCCAGGAACTTAGTGGCTATGTAGCCCAACTTAATTATGGTATAAAAGCGGTAAAAAACACACTTGCACACCTTAGCGAACTTGCCCTTGGTGGTACCGCTGTGGGTACAGGCCTTAACACCCCTGCCGGATATGATGTAAAGGTGGCAGAATACATTGCTAAGTTTACAGGCCATCCGTTTGTTACGGCTCCTAATAAATTTGAGGCACTTGCAAGCCATGACGCTCTTGTAGAAACACACGGAGCACTTAAACAACTTGCTGTAGCACTAAACAAAATAGCTAACGATATCCGTATGTTGGCCTCTGGGCCTCGCTCAGGTATTGGCGAAATACTTATCCCTGAAAATGAACCGGGATCGTCTATCATGCCGGGGAAAGTTAACCCTACCCAGTGTGAAGCACTTACTATGGTTTGTGCTCAGGTTATGGGTAACGATGTTGCTATTACCATAGGTGGTACACAAGGCCACTATGAACTTAACGTGTTTAAACCACTAATGGCAGCTAATTTCCTTCAGTCTGCACGTTTACTGGGCGATGCCTGCGTGTCTTTTGACGAGCATTGTGCACAGGGTATTGAGCCAAACTATACACGCATTAAGGAGTTGGTAGACAATTCACTTATGCTTGTAACAGCACTTAATACTAAAATTGGCTATTACAAAGCTGCCGAAATTGCGCAGACCGCACACAAAAATGGAACTACTCTTAAAGAAGAAGCGGTACGTTTAGGCTACGTTACCCCTGAGGATTTTGACGCATGGGTTAAACCTGAAGATATGGTAGGTTCCCTAAAATAGATTTCCTTATTTTACATACTAAAGCAGCTCTAACGGGCTGCTTTTTTTATTGCCTGGATAAATAAGCCACTACTACACTTATTACAAATGGGTAAAAAAAGCTAACCTTATGGGCTAGCTTTTAAAAAAGATATTTTATAAATATTTTTTAGTACTCAAAAGTTCCGAACTCACTTTTTATAGTAAGTTTTTTTGTATCACTTTCCTCTACCCTGCCTACAATACGCGCTTCTATATTAAACGACTCGCTGATAGAAATAATATCTTGTGCAAGATGCTCAGGTATATACAACTCCATCCTGTGTCCGCAGTTAAACACTTGGTACATCTCCTTCCAGTCTGTATTGCTTTGCTGTTGTATTAACTTAAACAATGGTGGTACAGGAAAAAGATTATCTTTTATAACATGTACATTATCTACAAAATGCAGCACTTTTGTTTGGGCTCCTCCGCTACAGTGTACCATACCATGTATGTCTGCAGGGGTATATGTATCAAGAATTTTCCTGATTACAGGCGCATACGTCCTTGTTGGCGAAAGTACCAGCTTCCCTGCATCCAGCGGGCTATCTTCTACAGCATCTGTAAGCTGTGTTTGGCCTGAATAAACAAGCTCTTGGGGAACCGAATTATCAAAACTTTCAGGATATTTAGCAGCAAGATACTTATTAAAAACATCATGCCTTGCCGAAGTAAGGCCATTACTGCCCATACCTCCGTTGTATTCTTTTTCGTAAGATGCCTGCCCGTACGAAGCAAGCCCTACAATTACATCGCCGGCTTTAATATTAGCATTATCTATAACACTGCTTCGTTTAATACGTGCCGTAACCGTACTGTCTACAATAATGGTACGTACCAGGTCGCCTACGTCTGCGGTTTCACCTCCGGTAGAATGTATGGTAACACCAAAACTTTTAAGCTCTTCAATAAGTTCCTCGGTTCCGTTTATAATAGCCGAAATAACTTCGCCCGGAATCAGGTTTTTATTCCTCCCAATGGTGGAAGACAGCATAATGTTAGTGGTAGCCCCTACACAAAGTAAATCATCTACATTCATAATAAGTGCATCCTGCGCAATACCCTTCCATACGCTTATGTCTCCGGTTTCCTTCCAATACATGTATGCCAGCGATGATTTGGTGCCCGCACCATCGGCATGCATTATTAAACAATAGTCTTCGTCTCCGGTAAGGTAATCAGGAACAATTTTACAAAATGCTTTAGGGAATAACCCCTTATCTATATTTTTTATCGCATTATGTACATCTTCTTTAGATGCAGATACGCCACGCAGACTGTAACGTTTGCTGTTTTCTGAGCTCATTAAACTGTAGTTAGTGTTGTTTGGCAAAGATAAGTTTTAATTAACAATACTAAAATCCAAAAATGGTTTTTGTAGCAAAAACAAATGCTTTAGATATTAAGTAAAAGACCTAAAACTGCTACATTTACGAAACAAAATCAATATGTATGCCCGTAGCAGTACCAGAAAAGAGACCAAAATTAAACCGGGAACAACTGATGCAACTTATAGCACCGTTACAATTTGATGCATCTGTGTATCCGTTGTTTATTGTTGGGATTCGTGGGTATTACCGAAATACATTAGGTAAACCAAGGGTAAATGACCGTGGTATTTATGACGACGCCATTTTTCTGGTTTCGCCGCGTGTTTTTAAATCGTTCAATGCAAACACAGATCCGTCTAGCTACAGACCGCAAACAGCTAATAGAAAAGGCATAGCTACCCTTAAGCCCGGTGTTTACTACTGTTACAGGTTTTCAATCCATAAAGGGAAAACGGCCTACCCAGCAATTTGCCAGCGCATGGGTACTGTAAATATTACCAGAGACGGTTTAAATAAAGTGTTTACAGGTAATTTCGGTATAAATATCCATAAAGGCGGGTACAATTCTACGTCCAGCGAAGGCTGCCAAACGATATTTCCGGCTCAATGGGACGAATTTTATAACTTGGCTAAAAGCGAGGCTGAACATATATACGCCGGTAAGTGGAAAACAAAGATTATCCCTTACATCCTCATAGAAAACACAGGCCAAATATAAGCATTTGATGTTTTCACAGAATGTTAACCCTAATGCATAATGGTTTTGAGTACATTTAAAGTACAAAAATAAACAGCATGAATAAGGATAAACAAATTTCTACGGACGATAATATGAATAATCAGGCGCATTACAGCAAAAACGGAGATGTAACCCGGGATGACGATCGTGATAAAAATAAGCCGGACGAAGACTGGGATGCTGAAAAAAGCAGAACCGGCCGCCATAAATAGCTACCTAATACATTTGCGACAAGGTGTAGCAAATAGACTCCCACGATGCGTTGCCTTCATTTTTGCCCAACCGCACTATAATAACACTGTTTTTAGGAGCTACGTAAATGAATTGACCCAATATACCCGTAGCGGTATAGTTTCCGCCGGGCTCTAGCCACCACTGGTATTTATAGTATGACACACCACCATTTGCAGTATCGGGTGTGGTAGACAATTCAACCCACTCTTTGCTCACTATTTGCTTTCCATTCCAGTTGCCTTTATTAAGATATAAACGGCCAATTTTAGCAAAATCCCTTGCCCGTGCGTTAATACAACAAAATGTTTTTTCAAGACCGTCTTTTCTATCAAGGCTCCAGGTAGCATCATACTCCATACCTAACGGTTTCCATAGTTTCTCCTCCAAATATTCCGTTACGCTTCTACCCTTTAGCGCTCTTTCTAATACTAAACCAAGCATTTGAGTATCACCACTGCTGTAACTAAAAACGGTGCCGGGTTTGTGTACTAACTTACGTTTATAAATTGCTTTCTTTAAATTACGTCCATAATAATAATTTGCAGCATCGCCAAACGGGTTTACATAACTCTCATTGTAGGCTATACCGCTAGTCATTTGCAATAAATGCTTTATAGTCACCTTATCCATACCTTCCGCTTTAAGCTCCGGAATGTAATTAATAACCGGCTCTTCAACAGATTGTATAAGCCTGTCATCTAGCGCACAACCTATTAATATTGAAGTAACCGACTTAGCCATTGAAAACGATGCCACAACCGATTGCTCATTGTATCCGCTAAAGTACTTTTCGCACATAAGGCTGTCGTTTTTAATTACTAAAAAAGCAACGGTTTTATTATCCTTAAGATAATTTTCAAAGTTATACTCCTTTCCTTTGACGGTTAGCTTTTTAGGTACCTTGGCATTTTTAGCGTCGGTAAATGTAAATTTAACCGAATCTGCATGAGCCGTGCGGTACGGAAATATTTTATAATCGGTAATATTAGCAAAGTTATAATAGGCAAACCTTCCTATTTTACATGAAACAGATACAGAAGCTATCAGGGTAATTACAATAAAGTAACGGGCTACTCTTTTATACATAAACATATTCGTTGATTGGAAAGCTCAAATGTATACAAAAGCAGTTTTTAAACACAATAAAAATTCATGAAATGCGCTTAAATGTTGGTGTAACACGCCACATTGGCAAAATTTTTGTTATTTTGTAGATACACACTGATTAACCGATTATTGAATGAAATATCTCATAATATTATTATTTGCTCTTTTTAGCACAGCTGCTTACTCTCAAAAGGATACGGGGGCTAAAGGAGGTATTGCCATACCCCGGGATAAAAAACCCGATACTACGGTAAAACCATCGCTCAGTACGGTAAGCCCTGATGTAGATAATCCTTTTAAACTAAAACCGGATAAAAAAAATCCTTCTTACATGCCTGCATTTACAATAGGCAAAAAGAAAGAAGAGTTTAGCATGACACAGCAGGAAAACTTTATAGACCGGTCTAAAGAATTTGCAGACAGAACTACTGTAAAGCCACGTGGAGAATCGGCTGCAGAGTTTAAGGGAAACCAGGACTTTGGCGAAATACGTACAAAATCTGAGTTTGTAGATATTATGGCTGCCGACTTTGGTGCTGAGGATGGAGATATTGTAAGGGTTTTGGTAAACGGCCAGGTAGTAATACCTGAATTTACACTATATAACACCTATAAGCCGCTTCATATAAGGCTTGATCCTGGATTTAATAACATAGAATTTGAAGCAATGAACCAGGGAACAAGCGGACCTAATACCGCACTGTTCATTATATACGACAATAACGGTAAAATGTTGATGAAAGAAGAATGGGGCTTGTGTACCGGATTTAAAGGAAGGGTAATGGTTTTTAGGGAGTAGCAAAAAAGGGTATTTAATATACCCGCCTATATAAATCAGCATCCCAGTTTTTAAGCAGCCAGGAAGTAATTTCTAATTTACTCTTAATGTTTATTGGTACATGGTTATACAAAAGCTCCTCTGCTCTTGTAAAAGAATTAGCACTGCTTAGGTTGTGTTTTTTAAAAAAGTCGTTTATAAACTGTAGTACCTGCTGACCGTTAGACCGGTCCAGGTATTTTCCGTTAACGCTACCCGAACGACTCATTTCCCAACGGTAACCGTATTTAAGGTGCTTTCTCTCAAAAGATTTTGTAGTACAGATTGATATTTCCATGGTTGGTTAGTTTTTTTGCGGATAAATTATACTTTATACGTAGCTTCAAGCCAGTTTTTCACATCGGCACATGTACGAGCGGTGTATGGAAGCCTAGTTTTAATATGCGTACAAAGCCTATTGAAAGTAATATCAGAATTCCACATTTTCTCCTGCATATAACGTGTTACAAAACTTTCGACTTCTGCATTATCCTGCCATCTAAATACAGCGGTCGCATTCGCGTTTTGATTCAGGGATTTGGCGTTTCCATTCCAGAAATTCTTAATGTTTAGTATAAATAGTGTTACCATGCTTTCTGAATTTTTACGTTGAACTTAGTATTTCAAAATTCGAAAAACTTTATTGCATGGGTAAGCGTACTTTTACCTGAATTGAAACAATACGTAAATTTACACACGCAAAAAAAAATCCCCTCATAATTTCTTATGAAGGGATTGTAAACAATTTAGTAAGATGAAATCAATTTGTATAGCGCTCGTTTAGCTCTTCAAAATCATCGTCGTCAGACGATATGGACTGGTTTTGGTCTTCGTCTAAATCAAGATTATCCTCCAGTATATTGTCGTCCTGGTTAAACGCATCACTTTCCAGGCTGTTTCCTCCTTCTTCATTCCAAGTGCCCTCGTCATCGCTGGTGTTGTACTCGCGCGTATCTGAGTTACTGGTAGGGTTGGTGTCTTTTGTATAGGATACACCCGGCTGTTCCAGTGCCAAATATTTGTCGGTATCGTCTGAAGGATTTGTACCTCTGTTAGGTACATCAGCATCACTCCCAGATACATTACTCTTTTCTTTTGGGTTACTTTCTCTCTCTTTCATAGCGTGGTTTTTAATATTTCTAAAAGAAAATAATAGAACGGATATCGTTTAAGTTAAGCAACTTAAGGTTTGTTTTAATCAGATTTTTTAGCAACTGTCCGCAACAAACCTCGCCTACCTCGTTTACATTATTTTTCTCAATTTCATTTGCGGCCTTTTCATAGGAAATGGCTGCCGGGTCTACACCCGATCTGTTGGTAGTAATTATACGTTCCATAATAAGCACTTTAGAGGTTATCTTGTGTGTAATAACATTTCCTAAGTTACTAACATATTTTGTATAAAATCAAAAAATCCTGATAAATAATCAGGATTTAACATATTATATAATTTCTTACAAAAATTCTTATAAAGTATTCATTTAATCAAATTCAAACTCTTTCCCGTCTTCGGCAAGTTCGGTATTTTTAAACACAGTCATCGCTTCTTCCCTAAATAGTTCAATACTATCATAGCGGGTAGAATAATGCCCAAGTATTAAAGTACCGGCATTTGCTTTTAAGGCTATGTACGCAGCCTGGCGCGCAGTGCTGTGCATGGTAGGCTCGCAATAACGTTCTTCGCTATCCAGAAAAGTGCTCTCATGATACAAAACGTCAACGTCTTTTATTATTGGTACTATACTTTCTATATACATGGTATCACTGCAAAACGCGTAGCTTTTTGGCGCCGGCGGATCAAACGTAAGAAGCACGTTATCTATCACCCTACCGTCTTCCAAAGTGATATCTTTACCTGACTTTATATTCTGATAATAGCAGGTTTCAATTTCGTAGTCGTTAACTGCATCAATATTCAGTTTTCGTTCTGCGGGCTTTTCCTTAAACAAATAACCGTTAGCATACACCCTGTGTTTAAGCGGTATGGTGGTTACTGTCACCTTATCGTCTTCATAAATCAATTCAGGCGAAACAGATGTTAACTCACGAAAAACAATATTGTAGCTGGTCCAGGAGTTAGTAAGTTTAAGCTGGGTTAAGATAAGTTCTTTTATACCCTTTGGACCGAAAACAGTAAGGTCGTTTTTTCTGCCAAGTAAGGCAAATGTAGATATAAGGCCTATAAGCCCGTAAACGTGATCGCCATGCAGGTGCGAAATAAACACCTGATTTATTTTACCAAACTTTATTTTGTGCTTACGGAGTTGTACTTGAGTCCCTTCACCGCAGTCTATAAGATACATACGGTTTCTCATTTCAAGCACCTGTGCAGTAGGATTAGTTAACGTACGCGGTGTAGCCGCATAGCAACCTAATATGGTTAATTTCATTACAATAATCGGAATTTATACGTATTTACAGCGTTACCTGCAAAGCCGCACAAGTTACGAAATAAGCGTTTAGTAATTTGCCATAAAAATACTAAAATCCTAAATCGCGTTCTATTTCCTCCATTTCTATAATGTCAAACGCTTCCTGTAAGGTAGGTACTATTACAAGCTCTTCGGGATTTTCTTCGTCATCATAATCAAATCCTTCAACCACCAAAACAAATGACTTTTTTGACGCGCGGTGTTTATTAGAAATTTCTAAATAAGGCAGTAAAGTTTCTATGGCTAAATCAGCCTGATTACTTAGGTTTATTATAATGTTCTTATCGTTTAAAGCAGCATATTCATTAACAACCTCATGCAAAAACTCAGAAGCAGTTGCAGCTGTGTCCTCTAAAATAATCGTATTGCCTTTAACTTCTGATTTCATTTTAATATTAGGTGAATTAATGTATTGTTATT
>JAAXJD010000054.1 GCA_012270005.1 Flavobacterium sp.
CTTCGGATTTTAGGTCCTAAATATTAAATTTTTTGTTCTTTATTGAAATACTCAAGGTAATAATACATTTGCTTTTCTTCATCCCATCCTTTCTCTACAAATTTCTCTGCACTTTCAGGATTTATAAAGTCAAGTTTGATTTCTATATTGGTATCGAGGCTTATAACGCTCTTTATCTTCTTGCGCACGTCAGACACTGCTGCGTTTGCAATCGGGAAATTGGTTACGTCTTCAATACTATACTTTGGCGCCTTTTCTACCTTATAGTTTTTAAACTCTGGTATAAGATCTGGGTTGTCTATCACTTCATTTAAAAACGCCGTTTCTTCAAACTCGTCGTTTTTGGCAAAGTAATTTACAGAACGGTTAAGGAACATTACTTCTTCCTTTTTATCCTCTGCAGGCAGTACCACATCTTTTGCAAAGTCTTTTACAAACTGCATGTACTTTTTAGTCATAAAGTTTTCGTCCTGAAAAACATCTACGCTAAGAAAGTGCTCCAGCCAGTAACGCGCATCATAGCGGTTATGGTCTATGGTAAGTATTTTATAGCCTTCTTCTTTCTTGTAGTTAAAAACAAGGCAGCCTTTATCCAGCTTGTTAAGGTTTATCCCTTGCTGAAGCCTCATTTCCAGGTTGCTGCCTTCCTCGTCTACTAAAAGGAAATCGGTCTTTATTTCACTTTTAAAAATACCCACCGCATCTACCGGGTTGTTGTCTATGGTAAGGTTAGTAAGATAAATTACGTAAACCTCGCCGTTTTTTATGTGCGGGTGGTTGCTCTGCTCATACAGGTGCTTGGTAATTTTTTTAGAAACCTCGTGTGCAGACCCCGGGTTATTAAATACTTCAGATACATAGTTATACATATCGTTATAATCCAGGTCTACATCGTGCGCAAACTGGTAGTAGTTTTCTTCTTTCTCCCTAAAAGGCTTAAAGAAATACTCCTTTAGCAGTGGTGCAAGCTCGTCGCTCAGCGTGTATGGAGTTTCAGATAAAAATATAGCCTCGCTGCGGCTTTTATTCCCTACACGGTGAACCGATAGGTTGTCTATATGTGCGTTAAATAGGTTAATCATTTTTTTAGCTACTTAGCTACTTAGCGGCTTAGCTTCTTAGCCAAGGAACGCCTAGCCGTTATGTTTAATTTTATTAATAAATGACGCAAGCATAATTTCAAGCTCACGCGTATTGTTGTAGAGGTTTTGAAAACTTATCTGGTCAAGATACCGAATGTTGTACGCTATTTCAATTTGCGTTTGCAGTTCAAACAAAGATCCTAATGATATGCTTAAAAAACGTTTTAATTCTACGTCGCTATTTCTCCCGTATCCTTCTGCAATATTACTGGGTATCGATATGCTACAACGTCTAATCTGACTCGTAAGGCCATAGACTTCATCCTTTGGGAATTTGTTTGTAACCTCATATATCAGGGTGACAAGAACCATTGATTTTTGCCAAATAACAAGATTTCTATAATTGCTCATAGCCTTGGTTTTTTGGTTTGTCAAATGGCTTAGAAGCTTAGTAGCACGTCAGCTTAGCAGCTTTACCTAATTCCAGCTATGGTCGTCGTATCCGCCTATGTCTTCAAAACCTTCATCGTTAAACATGTCCATATCTTCTTCGTCATAGTCATCGTCAAATTCGCCGTAAATGTCATCCTCCATATTGGCGCTAAATGCGTTTTCAGGCGCATTTGCAGGCATTTCGCCGTGGGCAAAAAGCAGGTCTGGGTAAGATGCCGCTGCTTCGGGCTCCTCAATGGCGGCAAGCTCTACAAAGAACGTCCACATATTAAGGAAATCATACACGTAGATTATCTTAGTGTTATCCTCATCCAGTATGGTATTTAGCAGGTAATCGGCCATTACTTTTTGCTCGCCCGGAGTATCGCCGGTATCAAAAAGCGGAATTTCATCACCCTGGCTCCATTCGTCGTCGCTGGTGTAAAAAGAACCCGGCTCAAGCCCGTCAAAACCAAATGCGTTTATAATCGCATTGTGTAAATCCTCAAGCGTATCTTCTTCTAATATAGCTATATCCCTGAACACATCTTCCTCAGCATCCAGGATTACCCTAAATTTGTAAACCATATTCTGTGTAATTATTTAGGCCAAAGGTAGCCATTAATTCTATATTTCTGTTTTAGGATTTTTAGAAAAAAATCATATTAAATCCTCTCTGTAGCAAAGCGCGTCTTTATAACTTTACTATACAGTAACTTCATAAAATTCTATAGGAAGGTCATCCGGATCTGCAATAAACGTAAAACGGCATCCCGTTATTTCGTCCACCCTTACAGGCTCATATATTACCCCTTTTTCATCCAGCCATCTAAGTGTTGCGTCAATATCAGGTACCTGAAACGCCAGGTGGCGCAGCCCTATGGCTTCAGGGCGGGTAGGGCGCGCAGGCCTGTTTGGGAAAGAAAACAGCTCTATTATATATTCCCCGTTCAGGGCAAGATCCAGTTTATAAGATTCCCGTTCTGCGCGATAGTTTTCGGCTATAATGGTAAGCCCAAGTACCTCGGTATAAAACTTTTTAGAAACCTCATAGTTGCCGCAAATAATAGCGGTGTGGTGTATTTTTACAGAATTTATCATTAGATTTCCAGGTGTTGAAAATTATTTATTCCGTACAACCGTGCTATACGCTACCTGTGTAGCCCAGGTTGTGTTGTACATGTATTTATAACGGCTTATTACTGCTTAGCTTATAGTTTTGCAAATAGTCATCAATACAAATATAAATAATCTGTACGTTTTTTACCTTTTGATATTTACGTGCCTAAAAAGCATGAAAAAAACAACAGGTAGCATTACCTTTATGCAATGCTACCTGTTGTCTGTATAGACTTTAAAATATGGGATGTTATTTTAAGTTTTTTTAAACTATAAAACCTGGTACGAAACCACTACGCCATAACTGTTATAAATAGCACTGCGGGCACTGTAGTTAAATAAATCGCGATTAAATGAGTAACGAAGTTCAAGGTTAATACGTTTGTACGAATAGCCTGCACCTGCAAGCCAGTTCATGCGGTTAGATAGATCAAAAACAGACGCGTTTTTTTGTATTTTCCCTTTGCCAACATTGGTGTTTATAACATAAGCGGCATTTAAAAATCCTATAGAGTTTTGATGTAAGTACATATAGTAACGTGCACCCAGCGGAACGCTTATAGCTTTAAAGTCGGCACTCCATTTATCCTGTCCTGCGGTACTTGCTGTGTTTACCTTTGTTCCGTCGTTCTTATAAGATGTAAAGTAAGGGCTTATAAAAACAGACCATTTGTTATTATTAAACGGAAGTATAAACTCAGCTTCGATTCCGGCGTTAACTATAGTCTTTTTATCAAATTCAAAATTGTCTATAACTGCTACAGAAGCCTCGCTCTTTAACGATGTTATGGCAGCTCCGGCAGCTACCCTAAGCATAAATTTCCCTTTGTTTTGGTTAAGCGTCTTGTCTACCACATTTGCCGTGCCTTCTACAGCGCTGTGTTTTATAAAGAAATCCTTTAAAGATGTCTGGTTATATTTTACTTCGGCAAAAGCGCTTTGTGGCAGCTTTTTGTCTGCAAACAAAAATGCCAGTTGGTATTGATAACGCCTGTTTTCTTTAACCGTTTGATCTTCTTCATACTGCTTGTAAAGTAACAGCTGCGGTACATTATCTGTGGGTGTTTTGTAAAAAAACTTGCGCACGTAGCCATCTTCGTAAGCATACAGCGTTGTTTTTGCCTCTACAAGAACTTTAAGAAAAAGTGTTTCAGTAGTAAAGTCGGGTACCGCTTTATTGTCCAGGGATTTTATATCAGTAGATGAGCGTTCCATTTGTACAGTGTAGCGCTCAAATTTATACCCACCGGCTTCAAATGCCGATACCTGGCTTATTTGCTGCTGCTTTTCGGTATCGGTTTCAGTAAGCTTATAGTCAAATGTGGTAGGATTATTTTTCCAGGCCACGTTTTTAATAAGGCAGTCTGTTTTTTTGCCTTGATTGTCAATGTAGTAACCTGGTTCAAATCTGATTTGCGCAAAAAGGCTTACACACGTAATGAGTAATAATCCTGTTAGTAATTTTTTCATGGTTTTGTGGTAAAATATTTTTGTAAACAATTAAATAGGCTTGTTTATGTTGGTTAGCCTTGAGGATATTTTTAACTTTTAATTCGCTTTAAACGGCTTATAAGTTATGTTATTAATTGGTTATAAAATACTGTAGCGAAGCAGCCCCGAAACACTAGTTACTTCGCTGGATATCTGAGATGAATTTCTGTTAATAACGCGGCTCGGTAAATACCTTAGTTCCAGCCCCAGGCGTTTATACGTGTAAATAGCCGAAAAATAAATGTTATTACTGTTAGCTAACAAAGCTTTTGTTCCCATCGG
>JAAXJD010000031.1:0-9628 GCA_012270005.1 Flavobacterium sp.
AACACTCCTTAGTAACAATAAACTAAATGTCCACTTTTTGCTGACGATTTACAGTTCCCACAACTACCATTTTTTAAGAGTGTCGATGAGCATTTGTATACCTTGTCTCCATTCTTAACAGGCTTATATTTTGCGAAATAATTTCGCCCGCAGCAACCACATTTGATAATATCTTTGAGAAGGTATGTATAGCTGGTCAAGTAGTTTCTATGTGTTTTTGTATTTCTTATCCTTTGACATTCCTCCCATATTTCGGTACTGATAATTGCGGGGCATTTTATTGTTTCTCCTTTAAATATCCTTTCACCCTTGTAAATTGGATTTGTGAGGATATTTAGTACCGAAACATCAGTCCATTTTACCTTGCTTGCTTCTTTTGGGGCCGTATTTTTAATTATTTTGTCTCCGTACACACGGTTGTATTTTGTTGGTATGCCTTGCTGTTGAAGTATTGTTGAAATAGCTTTACTACCGAGGCCATCCAAATACATCTGATAAATTTCCTTAACAACCTGAGCCTCTTCCTCATCAACAACAAGCATCTTATCGATGCCTTTAGTGTACCCATAATTGTGCAATAAACCTCCACCAGCACGTCCTTTTCGGGCCGAGTTAAGTAACCCTGACCTTGACCTTGACTTAATTTGTTCTGCCTCAATATTTGCTTGTTCCATCATGAACTGCAGAAGCGTATTTATTAGACCGTCACGTTTGCCATTTTCATCAATAGTTGAACGGCCCATCGACTGAATATATATTGGAATGCCGAGGTCTGTGAAGAGGTCAATTGTTCTCCTTGTTTCACTAGGATTTCTACCAACACGTGATATCTCAGTAACGAATATCTTTTCTATTTTTCCATCTTCAACATATTTAATGAGTCTTTGAAGTTCAGGACGTTCGGAGTTCTTTGTGAAACCAGATATTTCCTCCGTAAACGTAATTATTTGTTCTGTTCCGTAGTTTTGTGAGAGAATGACCTGTGTAAGGTCATTAACTTGTCTTTCATAGTCTTGCCTTCCTCCTGTGGTACTTACACGGGCAAGAATACCAACATATTTCATAATCTATGTCCCAAACCTACGTTTTTATTTTATACGCCTCAAGGGGGGTACCGTAGGTTTTTTAAGTTGCACTTGTTTTCATAACTCGTGCTTCTTTTAAGACCACCCACTTTACAAACACTACATCTGTTTCGCTTGTGGGCGGGGGCAGTTTCCCGCAACCGGGGGAGATAAGCCTTGCGCACAACGGTGTTTTGTTTTTGGATGAGTTGCCCGAATTTAAACGGGAAGTACTGGAGGTGATGCGCCAGCCATTGGAAGACAGGGAAGTTACCATCAGCAGGGCGCGTTTTACCATTACCTATCCGTCGAGCTTTATGCTTGTGGCGAGTATGAATCCAAGCCCGGGTGGTTATTTTAACGACCCTGATGCCCCGGTTAGCTCGTCGCAACATGAAATGCAACGCTATTTAAGTAAAATATCAGGTCCGCTCTTAGACAGGATAGATATACATATAGAGGTTACACCCGTACCTTTTGAAAAACTTACCGATACCCGTAAGGCAGAAAGCAGTGCCGAGATACGGAAAAGGGTTACACGCGCCCGTGAAATCCAGACCCGGCGCTTTGAAGAATACGAAAATGTACACTACAATGCGCAGATGGGTACACGTCTTATACGTGAATATTGTGTGCTGGATGATGTGTCATTGCAGTTGCTTAAAACAGCTATGGAACGGCTAAACCTTTCGGCTCGTGCATACGACAGGATATTAAAAGTAGCGCGCACTATAGCCGACCTTGAAGCGAGCGAAGGCGTAGCATCGCACCACATAGCCGAAGCCATACAATACCGAAGCCTTGACAGGGATGGGTGGTTAGGCTAACGTTTCGTTATCGTTTACAGTAGTTTCGTTTAGCGGAGGTTGTTTTAAAAACGACTGGAACAACATGGCAAACAGTATGGTTAGCACTGCGCCCAACACGTTTAGGTACAGGTAGCTTATCCATTGGGTAAAATATACGATAACTACAAGTGTCTGGCTTAATATGGCTGCGGCAAACACTGCGTGCCCTTTTATGTATTTTATGTAGAAGGCTATAAGGAAAATACCCAGTACGGTACCGTAAAATATAGAACCAATAATATTTACAAGCTGTATAAGGTTTTCAAAAAGTGTACCTACACAGGCAAATAGTATAGCCACAACACCCCAAAATATGGTAAACAACCGTGTGGCATTTACATAGTGCTTTTCTGATTTTTCGCCTGTTACATTCCGTTTATAAATATCTATGGTAGTGGTAGATGCCAGTGCATTTAACCCGGATGCCGATGATGACATTGCTGCAGAGAATATTACAGCCAGTAAAAGGCCTATTAAGCCCTGCGGCAGGAAGTTAAGGATAAAGTACAGGAAAACATAATCTTTATCGTTAGTCTCTGCCTTTGCGTCTACTTTATTTATAAGTTCCCTGGCCTGCTCGCGCAGGTCTTTTTCCTGGTTGTTAAGTGCAACCATACGGTTGTGCAGTTCCTTATTATCAAAGTCCTGATAAAGCTGGTTTACATACAGCATGCTGATTTCTTCCTTTTCGCGGGCCACAACTTTCAACTCTTTTTCAAGACCGTGATATTGGTCTTTATAAGGCGAGTTTTGTACGGTTTTTGCATTGTTAGGGTTAAAGTGTAGTGGTGCTTCGTGAAACTGGAAAAACACAAAAACCATAACCCCTATAAGCAGGATAAAAAACTGCATGGGCACTTTAAGTATACCGTTCATTATAAGCCCCATTTGGCTTTCCTTTATAGACTTACCCGAAAGGTAACGCTGTACCTGGCTTTGGTCTGTACCAAAATAGGAAAGTGCCAAAAAGAAACCACCGGCAAGCCCGCTCCAAATAGTGTAACGCTTGTCCGGGTCAAATGAGAAATCCAGTGCATCCAGCTTATCGTTGGCGCCGGCTATATGCAGTGCATTGCTAAAGCTTAGTTCCTTCGGTAAATAGCTGATGATAATAAAAAACGTAGCCAGCATCCCCGTCATTATTACAAAGGGTTGCTGTTTGTGCGTTATGTTTACGGCACGCGTACCCCCCGAAACGGTATATATAACCACCAGTGCGCCTATCATTATATTCATAAGATTTAGGCTCCACCCCAATAAAGAAGACAATATTATGGCAGGTGCGTATATGGTAAGCCCCGTACCCAGGCCGCGCTGTACTAAAAACAGTGCCGCAGCAAGCGAACGTGTTTTTACGTCAAACCGCTGTTCTAAGAACTCGTAAGCGGTATATACTTTTAGCTTATGGTAAATGGGTATAAACGTAACGCATATTACAATCATGGCTAGTGGCAGACCGAAGTAAAACTGCACAAAACCAAGCCCGTCATGGTAGGCCTGCCCGGGAGTTGAGAGAAACGTAATGGCGCTGGCCTGTGTAGCCATAACCGAAAGCCCCACGGTCCACCACGGGGTTTGGTTGCTGCCCAGAATATATTCGTCCACGTTTTTGCTGCCACGCGTTTTTATGGCTCCATAAGCCACAATAAACAGCAGCGTAACGGTAAGCACTATCCAGTCTAATAACTGCATACTACGAGTAAATTTGCATCAAAAAATAAAACAACACTATGTATAGGATGTTGAGCAACAGTACCAGTGTGTAGCTCTTTTTCCAGGATGTTGGGTTATCTTTCATGTATATTGTTTTAATACTATCTATATCTCTGTATAAGACTCCTGATTGAGCCTTTTGTTACACTATTTTCCGGCGGCAATAAGGTTTGCCATAATGCGGTACGCCCCGGGAACTCCTTCGGGCAACTGCCTGAAAAAACTTAAGCCAGTGTAAATATAATATCCTTTTCCGTACTTAGCTACCAGCAGCCCTCCTTTTTGGTCGGGCTCGCCTGCATCGTGTGCCGAAATCAGTGGTGTAAATTCGGGTGCCCACTCATCAGGATAATATAAACCCTGCTCCTGAACCCAACCTTTAAAGTCGTTTTCAGTTATTTTATTAGGGTAGTTCAGCAGCCTGTTGGCAGGATCTAAGAACGTTACCTTGGCATTTTCATCGGTAACCCTGTCACGCGAAATCCTTAAATGGTAAGGTGCCGGCTCTTTAACGGTAAGTGTACCTGTAGTATTGTACAGTGTAATCATGGTGCCGCCATTGTTTACATATTGCAATAGTGCATCTTGTTTAAATTTAAGCACTTCCAGCGTATTGTACGCGCGTATTCCCATAATTACGGCATCAAAATCCTGAAGCCTTTCCGGAGATATGTCTGTCGCTTTAAGGCGGGTAACTTCATAACCCATTTGTTGCAGGCTTTCAGGGATGTTATCTCCGGCACCGGTTACATAAGCAATGTTAGAGCCCTTTGTGCGTACATCGGCACGGGTAAATTTAGCCTTAGACGGCAGTAGTACCTGCTGCGTATTGATATGCGGATAGTTTATGATGATTTGCTCGCGATCAAAATCTTTACCGTTTATGGTAGCAATAGCCCTTGCCGACGATTCTGTGGCAAACGCAGGAGGGGCAACTTCAAAATCAACTACCATTTCGCTGCCTTTCCTTTTCAGGCTAAAGGAGATGCTTTCCGGTGAAACCACCCAGCCTTCAGGCAGGTCAAGCCTTAGCTTTCCTTCGCAGTTATCACGACCGGCTTTTATGTTTATGCTAATAGTATGGCTACGGCTGCTGCTAAACAGGTGCACCTTGCTTACAAACCGGGTAGTAACATCAGGTACTATATCAAGTGGCTGATATACTTCGCCCTGTACAGGGTCGTTATATTTGTATATAATCTCTCTTTCAAACGGAATGGTTACACCTTCAATCTGAATATTAAATGTAGCTTTGAGTTGCCTTATGATATCTGCTACGCCTATCTTGTGCAGGTCATTAACCGTATACATTCCGCTGGTTCCTGCTTCTTCCAGCCAGTACGGAGAGGTATAGGCCAGGGTAGAAGGTAGTGCTACTTCAAGCGTACCGCTTTGCCCTTGGTTGTTGTGAAGCGATTCGTTTTCAGGGGTAAGGCTATTGGCAGCATTTACTGCAACAGACTCAAGGTTCATGGCCTCAGCCGAACGGTTAATCGCTTCCCAGCGTACTTTTAATACACTCCCGGGCGTAGCCGATTGGTTTTCGGCAACAGCCTCTAAATAAAGTCCGGCACAATTAGCAATTATATCTTTTAACTCGTTCAGTTTTATTTTCTTCCAGTATTCGCTATCGTCCAGTGCGTTTATGTGCGTGTATAATTTCACTAAAGCAGGTAACGACGCCGACGGGTTTTTAAAGTCATAGCTTTTTAGTATCAGTGCCAGGCTTTCGCCAATGTGCTTTCCGCTTACAACACGGTTCCATGAAGTATCTATGCCTTCAAACAGGTTTTGCTTATTTTTTAAAACATCGCCGCGGGTTAGTTCCAGGTATTCCATGTCATCACCTCGCTCGCCTGTAGAGCCAAATCCCTGCGACTTGTGCCTGCTGCGGCTCAGTGCTGCAATTTCCTGGTTTGATTTCCCTAGCAAATTGTAATATGTTCCTGTAGAAAGGTTTATGTACTTCGACTTATCTGTTTTGTTGAATTCCTCTTTGCTGCCAAAAAACCAGTACGACACGTTAAGCAGCACGCGTTTTGGTTGCCAGCTTTGCGCGAATTGCAGTTGTTTTGATTCAAAATCTTCATTACAGGCAAGGTCGTAGGCTTCCTGTGTTAGCATGGCGCTACTGGTGTGGTGGCCGTGTGTACTGCCGGGCGTTCGGTGGTCAAAACGGGTAACAATAACATCGGGCCTGAAGTTTCGTATTACCCAAACCATATCGTGCAGCACGGCTTCTTTATCCCATATACGAAGCGTTTCATCGGGTAGCTTAGAGTATCCAAAATCATTGGCGCGGCTAAAAAACTGCTCCCCGCCATCTATTTTGCGTGCTTCTATAAGTTCCTGTGTGCGTATAACGCCCAGCAACTCCCTCAGTTCTGTGCCAATGAGGTTTTGCCCGCCGTCGCCACGGGTTAAAGAAAGGTAACCGGTGCGGGCGTGGGTAGTATTAGCCAAATAAGAAATCAGGCGTGTATTTTCATCATCGGGGTGTGCAGCAATGTATAAGGCAGAGCCCAGAAAGTTCAGTTTTTCAAGCTTGTGGTATATTTCTGCCGATGTAGGCTTTGCCGGCTGTGCATGTACTATTGTTGCAAACAACAGCGCCACCCAAACGGTTTTGGCCAATGATACTTTAATCATAGAATTCTTTTTCTTCATGTTTTACCGGTACAATGCTTACGCCCTTTTGCAGCAGCAGGCTGTTAGGGTAGGTAATTATTTCGCCCTCCTTTGTACGCAGTATGGTGTGAAACGCCTTTATATCTTCAATTTGCCCTTCTACAGGAAAGTCTTTATCGTGTATTCGGATGGTATGCCCTATGCGAAACGGGAATGTAAAGAACATTATTATACCCGATGTGATATTGCTGAGTATGCTCCACTGTGCAAAGAATGCCACGCCTATAACGGTTAATGTAGCCCCAAGAAAATTAAATATTTCCTTAGACTCTACACCCCAAATGGCTATAGTTCCAACAAAAAATAACAGAATAATTACATAATCTATATATTTGGAAATTAAGTTGGTACGTACCTCTGATAAATGCGCTGCTTTAGCATAGCGGTGTGTTAGTTTCTTAATAACCACATTAAGCAATATAAAAATTACCAGTAGTATACCGGTATTAAAAATTTCGTTTCCGTGGCTAAAAGACTCAATTAATTTCATCTGCTAAAATTTGCAAAGGTGTTGGTACACTTTATCTACCGGAAGGCCCACCACATTAGCGTAAGACCCCTCTATACGGGCAATAGCTACCAATCCTATCCACTCCTGTATGCCGTAGGAACCCGCCTTGTCGTAAGGCTGGTATTTATTAAGGTAGTAGGTGATTTCGTCGTCAGACAATGGATTAAACGTAACACGTGTTATCTCAAAAAACGTTTCTGATTTGGCACTACTTCTAAGGCATACCGATGTAATTACCTCATGGGTTTTACCCGCAAGCGATTTAAGCATAGCAAAGGCATCATTGTAATCTTTTGGTTTGCCCAATGCTTTTGCTTCGTGCCAAACAATGGTATCGCTTGTTATTATAATTTCGTTATCGGCAGGGGTAAAGGCATTAGCTTTTAGCTCCGCCAGGTAATTTGTGATTTCTTCTGCCTTTAACGAATCAGGGTAAATTTCCTCTACATCTTTAAGGCGTATCTCAAAATCAACATCAAGTTCACGCATAAACTGCTGCCTGCGCGGAGATCCCGAAGCCAGTACCAGTTTATATCCTTTCAGTTTATTATTTAACATGATTGATATTATAAGTTAATACGACGCTAAAAAACGCAACAAACAGTAATACCAGCTTTACTACACCGGCAATATGAGTAAAATCTTTAGCCGACTTGGCCTGTAACAGCCTTATAATGCTGTATGCCAGTAAGCCTACTATAAATACTACGCCGTAAGCCAATGCGTAAATAAGCTGTAGCAAATACTTGTCTGCATAGTATACAAAAAGCACTACAGGAATAGCCGTAAACCCTATGGCTATTTTAGCGCTGCGTTCGCGGCCTATCAATATAGGCAGGGTGTTAACGCCCGCGTTGTAATCAGCATCTGTAGTAGCAATATCATTAATTATGCCAAGTGCCAGTGCTACAAAAAAGGTAAATACACTATAATCTATAAACAGCGTAAAGAGCATGGACACCATTGGCTTAGCGTCTTCAGGCACTATCCCTAAAATAGGGAATAACTGAAATAAGCCCACCGTGATTACCGGTAATGCCGTAAGCACAGCGGTAATGACATTGTTAGCCACGAGCATCTCTTTAAGGCTGGTAGCGTAAAAGTACATGGTAGCGGCTGCAAAAACATACAGGCCCGTAAGCAACATAGGTTTCCCGAGGCTGTTTGCCAAATAATAAACAATGCCAATACCTATAATATTCAGCGCAAAGTAAATGTTATAACCTTTACTTTCGGTTGCCTCAGGGTTGGCGTCTTTCCCAAACCCAAATACATTATTCATAAAAAATCCGCCTGCGGCAACAAATACTGTAGCCAGTACCAAAAGAAGGTATTCACCCAGGTTAAGCGCCTGTAAGGCTCCGGGTTGCTGATCTAAAAAGCCTACCTTTAAAGTAAGCATACCTACAGCAAGTAGTAAAAGGTCGGGTATATTAAAGTATTTTATTAGTTTCATTCCGTATTTATGGGGTATAAACTTTAATAGTTTTGCTCTGTAAATTTAAGGTTAAAGCATTAATCGTACTTTGCATTAAAATGCTCCATCCACTTGCCCTGTACTTTCATAACCTGTTCTATAACATCGCGCACGCAGCCTGTGCCACCGTTTTTATGCGAAATATAGCGGCTGATTCCCTTAATCTCTGGTGCTGCATCCTGTGGGCAGGTGGGCAGGCCTACGAGCTTCATTACATGATAATCGGGTATATCATCGCCCATGTACAACACCTGTTCCGGGTTTATATTGTAAATGTCTGTATATTCCTTAAAGGTTTCTACTTTGTTTGGCACCCCAAGGTGAATGTCTGTTATGCCAAGATTTCGCAGGCGTATACGCACGCCCTCGTTACTTCCCCCCGAAATAATACATACATTGTAGCCTTGCTCTACAGCTGCCTTCATGGCGTAGCCATCGCGTATGTTCATATTTCTAAGCATTTCGCCGTTTGGTGCCACGTGTATGGTTCCGTCTGTGAGTACGCCGTCCACATCAAAAACAAATGTGGTAATATCATTCATCAGCTCTTTATAGCTTTTGCTCATGGGTATGTTGTATAGATTGGGTTAATAAGGTATAAATCTGTTTCATGCGCTCATCGTGTATAAAATCAAGATGGCGCTGTATGGTTTTTTCGTCGTTTCGCACCGCAGGGCCTGTTTGCGCAGCAGCGGGGCTAAGGGTTTTTATTTTGTCTGCCGTTTCCTGTATCAGGGGTTTTAGTATATCAAACGGAATCGCATTTTCATTACACACCTTTTCGCCTATGCCGTAAAGGTGGTTTACAAAATTGCATGCGAAAACAGCCGCCACATGCAGTGCCTGCCGTTGGGCAGTACTTATTTCGTATACTTTTTCGGATAATGCGTGTGCAAGGGTTTGCAGCAGGTGCATATCATTTTGCTGTTCGGTTTCGAGGCAAATGGGTATCTCTTTAAAATAAACCGGTTTAGCGGCCGAGAAGGTTTGTAGTGGATAAAAAACGCCTTTTCGGTTGGCATTTCCCAATGCTTCCATACCGGTACTGCCAGAGGTATGCACCACCAGTTTACCCGCAAAAGGTAGTGCTGCTGCAAGCGATGCTATAGCATCATCTGTGACGCTGATAATGTACACATCTGCTTGAGCAATAAGGGTAATGTCACCGGTTATTTGCTCGGAAGGCAACAGGTGCTGTAGTTTTTCGGGATGGCGTGCATAAGCCTGCGCTAATTGCACATCTTTGGCGCCCAAAAACGCTTTTATGAGATGCTGGGCAACATTACCCGAACCTAAAATAACTACTGAAACCCTGGCGGCTAAATTA
>JAAXJD010000031.1:9638-21614 GCA_012270005.1 Flavobacterium sp.
ACCGCGAAGAGGATATTATAAAGAACGGTGGTAGCGGATAAATTAAAAAAATAATACGGCCTGTGAAACCCCGTAACCTGCCTCTTTGCTGTTTACGAAGATATGGTTACCTTTGCAGCCTAATACCAATATTACAGTATGAAAAAATCTACCAAGGCATTGCTGTTCAATTTTTTATGCTTTGCACCAATATACATACTTGCTTATTTTGCTATAAAAAGTTTTACAAACCTAACCGGCTACTGGATTCCGGTAACCAGTTTTGTAGTTACCACGATACTTGCACCGCGTTTTCAGGCAGGCAGGATACACGGCGAAGACAGGTTGTTTATGCGTTGGCTTTTTATAAAAGGGGTAAAGGAGATAAAATAATTTATCGGGATCCCAGCTTTACATACCCCACCTGCCAGGCATCTTCTTCCGCAGGTTGCGCTAAAGGCGTTATTTGTATGGCGTAGCGTTGCTTTATGTGGTCTGCAAACAGGTCATCTACCTTGTGCATATCGTCTACATCGAGCAGGTGTTTGTCATCTACATGAGATTCCGCGCCCTTAAAGACGTATTGTTTATAAAAGGCCGTTTGCTTGGCTTTTTTTACCGCTTCGCCCATAGTTTCGGCTACTACTAGTATTTTAAAATGATATTCTTCGGGGTCTTTAGGCAGGTATCCGCCCAGGTTAATAAAGAACAATTTTAGTTTTTGGACTGCCAAAGAATTTTTTTCTACAATTTTTATTTCAAAATTTTCTACTACCGTTATTGCACGGTAAGAGTCTATATGCAACTGGCCTCCATTGGGCCAAAACGCATACATGTCTTCTTTTAAGTCTTTGATTTTATGGCCTGTGCCAAAAAAAACATCGTGTTGCTCTATGGTGCGACCGGGTGGGGTAGCACCTAATATTGCCATGTATAGCGTGGGATTTTGTGTGCTCATTAAACAAAGTTACTACAAAGTTTTTTTGTAAATTTTCTATAAATAAAATTTTTGGCTTGCTTTTTGGAATATCTTAGTCAGGACGATAAATAAATCAATAAAAAACATTAAATACTTTACATTATGAAAAAGATACTTTTACTATTTGCTTCTGTAGGATTACTTACCCTGAGCAGCTGCACCGTAGAAGATAACAGCAACCAACCGGATAACGACACCATAGCCGAAGTGTTTGCAGTAACAGGTGTTAACTTTATTCCTGATTCGCAAGGTAATACAAGCATAACTGTGCCACTAAACCCTGCTATTTACAATAGCGATATGGTACTGGTGTACCGTAACGCAGGATATAACGGTGCAAATCCTATTTGGGAACCTATACCTACAAGTTATAATCTTGCCGAGGGCTCACTTCAGTACTACTTTGACTTTAGTATAAATGAAGTGGTAATTTACCTGTATACTGATTTTAATCCTTCGTTTAGACCTGATTTTACAAGGAACCAAACATTTAGGGTTGTCGTAGTACCAGGGTATTTAAGTAATAAGAGTTCAAAGGCTTTAGATACATCAGATTATAATGCGGTAATAGCTAAATATGGCATTAAAGAATCTGACATAAAACAGGTTAAGCTGTAATTTTATAAACGATCATCTATTTCTGTAAAAAAGGGCTTTCTTTAAAGAAGGCCCTTTTTGCATTTGTAGTTGTGTGTTTGTTAAGTAATTTTATCCTCTTGTAAGCCAGCCGCTTTTACCGGCAGTAGCTATGGCATAGGGTGTTATCCAGAACAGGCTGAAAGTGTAAAACAGGCTGTAGGTATACGCATATAATGATTCTCTAAGGCTGTAGCGTTTTGCATAAAAAAATACGGGAAAGCTGGAGTATACAAATATGCCCAAAAGCGTAGAGGCCAAAAACAGCAGCGGCTGTGTAACCACTACAAACAGCATAAGCAATAAGAACGGAAATGCCAGCAACATAGTAAGCAACTGGTTTATAAACAACAGCCGGGTACCTGACTTTGAATGTTTCCTGAAATCTGTAAAAATAAACCCGGCTGTTTTTATACTCTCCCGTACATTACTGCGCCCCCAACGGATAAACATTTTATACAAGCCTTTATATTGTTCGGGTACATTAGTAAGTACGTAAGCATTTCGCTGAAAGTTTATGCTATACCCTTGTTTCATTATCATGTTTGTCATGGCACGGTCTTCGCCAATGTCAGATCGCTTGCCCATAAAAGTTTGGTTAATCCATTCGGGCAGGCAGGCAAAAACAGCTTTGCGACGGTATGCAGCCAGTGCGCCCGGTGTGCAAAATACAGAGCCCAGCGCTCCTTCAGCCGAACGTATAAACTCAAAACTCAGTACAAAGCTTACGTTAAGCATTTTTGGTATTATACCGCCGTTAGCATTTAATACACGCACATTCCCTGCTACGGCACCGCAGTTTTTATCTACTGCCATAGGGCTTACCAAATTACGCAGTGTATCAGGCTCCACTACAGAGTCGCTGTCTACGGTTACAAATACTTCACCGTTACCGTTAGTAAAGCCGTAATAAAGTGCATGGCGCTTGCCCATATTTTTAGGTTGCTGGTGTATAGTTACCCTGTTGCCCAGTTCTTGTTTGGCTTTTAAAATCCATTGCCATGTATCGTCTTTGCTGCCGTCGTCTATGGCTATAAGTTGTAGCTTATGCTCAGGATAGTCGCTTTTTACAAGGCTTAGTAGTGTGTGGTATACCAGCGGACCTTCATTATATGCCGGAACTATCACCGTACAGGTAGGAAGTGTATCGTCTGTTACACTTTTTACAGGACGATATTTAAAGTACAGTATAAGGTTGTACACAAAGAACAAACCTTTCACTGCCAAAAAAGCAATGCTTACCGCTATAATGGCAAAACCCCAGGCGGTACTCATCCTTTGTTGATGTAGAATATCAAACTCAGGTTGAAGCAAGTACACCAAATACGTGCCGCCCAGCATCAAAGCAAAGGTGGCTACCAGTACTAAGGTGCCCACAATTTCAATTTTCCTTTTTTGTACAGCGGCTTGTTTGGGAGGTTGCGGGCTCCCGTCTTTAACTACTGTAAGGGGTGCAGGAACTTCCGGCTCACGGGATATGGTAAGGTTACTATTATAAACGGTTTGGTTTTGGGTAGTTACTGTTTTCATACGGGTTTGATTTTCCGCAGATCATAAAACAATAGCCATGCCTTAAATAAAAACTATTGAAAAACAGCTGTTTAAGTTGTTTAACGTTTTGCATTGATGGGGAATACTGTAGAAAAATGCCACGGTTTCCACAAAAAAAAGATTATTGTACCGTAAGCCTTAACCCTAAAAATACCCTGCGACCCTGTAGTGAGGCATAATTGTACGCCGTGTCAAATGTATATCCGTTGGGGTTATTTACAGGGTCGTTTACGTGCTGGTTAAATGGGTCTTGCGGACGCATAAGTGCATATTTTGGTACAAAGCCAAATATGTTTTTTATGCCGCCGTAGAGTTCTAAACCGTAGGGTAGTTTTTTTGTAGTCTGCATATTAGCGATGCAGTACCACGGCGAATATTCCGGTCGGTAGTCGTTTGGTAAAATGGGTAATCGCATAGGGCCGTACCAGTTGCCGGTAACATCTATGGTATAATTATTTGGGAACGAATAACTGGCTACAAAATTTCCACTCCATTTTGGGGCGTGTAGCTGCTGTATGCGGCTGTTGTTTTCCATCCGATACACATCTGTATAGGAAATCCCCGAGGTGAGTTTTAGGGGGAAATTAAACATAAGCTCCACGTTAGAAGAAACCCCTCTGGATACCGCATATCCATTAAGATTACTGTAAATGATTCTAGTAGGGTCGGTATCAAAATCGCCCACAATTTTGTTGGTAAAATAAGAATAGAACCCGGTAACATCTAAGTTTAGTACATAGGCTTTTGCAGGCCATTTCCATACATAGTTAAGGTTGCTGTTCAGGGAACGTTCGGGTTTAAGGTTGCCCTTAATAACCACCTGGCGTGCGCCGCTTAGCGCTGCGTGGTCTTCGGTAAATAAATTTACTACCCTAAATCCGCTGCCAAAACTTGCCCTCAGTGTATTACGCACATCGGGCGAAAATTTATACGCTACTCTTGGCGAGTGTATGCCCCCATGATGTTTATCATAATCAAAACGGTAGCCGCCTAAAAGCGTATGTTTACCGTTAACCTCCCATTCGTCTTGCAGAAATAATCCGGGTAGCGGCGACTTTTGTGGGGCATTTGTTCCATCGGTTTTTGCAGTGCCCGGCGTGTTATCGTCATAATATGTGTAGCGCAGTGCTGCCCCTGCCAATAGCGTGTGATGAGCGGTCAGCTTCTTATCCCAATAGGTTTGCACAAAACCCACCTGCTGGGTAGCCATATAAGGCGTTGTACCGTAATATGAATCCTGGTTGTGCCAGTTGTAGGAGAATTGTGTAAATATCTTTTCGCTAACCGGAAGCTGGTACATGCCTATTAGTTCGGCACGTTCAGTATATACGCTTTCTCCATATACAATATCGCTGCCGCGGTAACGCTTATTCCATTGCAGTTCGCCGCCCCATCGGTTTTCATACACATAGCGTGCGCCAATGCTTGCCAGGCGGTTTTCCTTACGTTCCAAACTCCATTTGTTGAATATCGAAACCCTGTTTTGTTGTGTAACATCGGTAAAGTTATCATGGTTTTTATCGGCTTTGTGGCTGTAGTTAAAATAATTAACGCCTAATAGCGAAGTAGCTTTCCCTGCCTTAAAACGGCTCGCGGCATCCATACTGATTTCGCCCCAGCTGGTCATAAAATAGTCCGCGCTAAGCAGGGGTGCCTTGCCGGGAGTTTTTGTTATTACGTTAATAAGCCCACCCATAGCTTCAGATCCGTATAAGGAAGATGCAGGGCCTTTAACTACTTCTATACGCTCTACAATACTATTTGGTATACCGCTTAGGCCATACACGGTGCTTAGGGCGCTTACAATGGGCATGCCATCTATAAGTATCATGGTGTAAGGGCCTTCCATACCGTTTATATGAATGTCTCCGGTATTACACACGTTACAGTTTAGCTGAGGCATTACTCCGTTTATCATCCCTACGGCTTCAAACAGGCTGGGGGTGGGGTTTTTCCTGAAAAGTTTAGGTGTTATAATCTCTACCGGAATAGGGCTTGCCGACCTTGTGGTTTCTTTCATGGTTCCCGTAACCACAACTTCGTCCAGCGCAGTTTCGTCAGGCGTTAGTGTTATGTTTAAAACAGTATTACCTTTTACAGCTATTTTTTTTGAAAAGGGCTTATAACCTGTATAGTATACACTTACGCTGTAGGTACCGTCGGACAATTGAACATCATAATATCCGCCTTCATTCGAAATTAAGGTTATGTTTCCCGGATTAATGACTACTGTGGCAGCGGGTAATGGTGTAGTCGCATCTTGTACTGTTCCGTGCAGTTTACTCTGTGCAAAGCAAGAGTTTACAAATAATATAAGATATATATATGTCTTCATCTAAATTTATTTCAATCAAAAATATAAAATAAATTTAGACTAAACTAAAAATATATTTTTAAACATTAAAAAGCCCTGTATTTTTGGTACAGGGCTTTGCTTGTCAAAAAGAAAAAATACACACTTTGTTTGTCAAAGCATTAAACCAGAAATGAATGCTAAGTATTGATAAAAATATACATTTAACATTATTCTGCCAATGGCTGAGTAATAAATTTACCAGTGTATTTTTATTTTTGTAAAAAATTTTGTTAAATTTTATTAATCCTCTATATAAGGTAAAATTACAGTCTGTATTTATATCTTTTTTGAAAATAAATCAAAAAATAACTACTCCTATTGTAAACGAAAACGTTTTAAATTACCTGTTTTTATTCATCCGGATTAGTTTGGAGCATCTTTTTAAGTGCAGAAACGGTAGCTACAGGGTCTTCGGCCTTAAATACATAGTTGCCCGCTACCAGTACGTCAGCTCCGGCTGATACCAGTTGTATGGCATTTTTGTCGCTTACACCACCATCTATTTCTATAAGAGTAGAGGCTCCGTTTCGCACAATGATTTCCTTTAGCTTACGGATTTTATCATACGTACGGTCTATATATTGGTGACCGCGTAATCCCGGATTTACACTCATAAGGCACACCAGGTCGGTATCGTTAATAATATCTTCCAGCAATTCTACATTGGTATGCGGGTTTAGCGCTATACCTGCCTTCATGCCTTCTGCTTTTATTGCCTGTAGTGTGCGGTGAAGGTGTGTGCAGGTTTCGTAGTGAACGGTAAGGTTGTTAGCACCCAGTTGCGCAAAAGTTTTAATGTACGGGTCCGGGTTTACAATCATAAGGTGTACATCAATAGTTTTTTTGGCGTGGCGCGTTATGGCCTCTACTACCGGTATGCCAAACGAAAGATTTGGTACAAAAACGCCATCCATAATATCTACGTGAAACCAGTCGGCCTCACTGTTGTTTATCATTTCAATGTCGCGTTGCAGGTTAGCAAAGTCGGCAGAAAGTACCGATGGTGCTATAAGTGTGTTTTTCATGAGTTGAAGAAGTGTTGTTTTTCAGCTGCAAAGATAAAATTTTAGTTCGGAATTAAACTTTTAGTTGTTACTACGGTCTAAAAATGCAGTTTGATGAATTTAATTCATCCGTTTTAGAATTTCCTTAACAGCAGTATAGCTACACTTTAAAGTAGCTTTGCGAAGATTATACCTACCTTATTATATGAAAATAAAATATTTAGTATACGTATTACTGATTGCCGGGCTTGGCGCGCTTATTTATTACAGGATTTCAGAAAATAAAAAAGCAGGTGAAGAAGGCAAAGGCGGCGGACCCGGCGACAAAAAGCCTGTGGCGGTAAATGCCATTGTGGTAAACCCCGAAGATTTTTCTAATACCATATCGCTTTCGGGCTCTATAGACGCTAACGAGCAGGTACAGCTTACCAGCGAAGTATCTGGTATTGCCGAGAAAATATTTTTTACCGAAGGCGCTACGGTAAAGCAAGGCCAGGTATTGGTAAAGATAAACGACATAGAGCTACGCGCTCAGGCAAACGAAGCTGCTACCAAGCAAAAGTTGGCTGCAGAAAACGAACGCCGCGCCCGCCTTTTGTTACAAAAAGAAGCCATAAGCCAGGAAGAGTACGACATAGCCAGTGCCGACTTTAAAACCGCGCAGGCGCAAACGCAGCTTATTACGGCTCAAATTGCCAAAACAAGCATCCGGGCGCCGTTTAGTGGCGTAATAGGTTTACGTAATATATCGCCGGGTACGTATGTAACTCCACAAACTATTATAACTACCCTTGTAAACAGCAGTAATGTAAAAATTACGTTTTCGGTTCCCGAAAAGTATGCATCGCAAATAAAACTGGGCACCACTGTTACGTTTACCTTGGCCGGAGGTTCTGGCAAATATTCGGCTAAAGTATATGCTACCGAGCCAGCTGTAGATGTTTCCACTCGTACGCTAAGGGTTCGCGCTGTAGCCGATAATGCTAATGGCAAACTCATACCAGGCACTTTTGCTGATGTATTATTGCTATTGGACAAAACTGCCGATGCCTACATGATACCTACAGAGGCCGTAGTGCCGGTGCAGGGCGGTAAAAAAGTATATGTGTACCGAAACGGAAAAGCCGACGAAATAAAGATAACCGCAGGTACGCGCACCGCTACAGACGTGGTGGTGCTCGATGGTTTAAAGGCGGGCGATACCGTTATAACATCGGGTGTATTGGCACTTAAAAAAGATGCGCCTGTAAAAGTTACCATAACACCTAAAAAGCAGTAAGTATGAGCCTGAGCACACTAAGTATAAAGCGCCCCGTACTTACTATAGTAATGAATGTAGCCATTATAATCTTCGGGTTTATAGGCTATATGTTTTTGGGCGTGCGCGAATTTCCCAGTATAGATCCGGCGCAGATTAACGTACGTACCAGCTATACGGGAGCCAATGCCGATATTATAGAATCACAGATTACAGAGCCGCTGGAAAAGGCAATTAACCAGATTGATGGTATACGTAATATTTCGTCCAGCAGCAACCAGGGTTCGAGCAACATTACGGTAGAGTTTGAGTTGGAAAAAAACCTGGAGGAAGCCGCTAACGACGTACGCGATAAGGTATCTCAGGCTACAAGCAGCCTGCCTCAGGATATAGACGCCCCACCAGTAGTAAGTAAGGCCGACTCTGATAGTGAGCCTATTATAACCATGACTGTGCAGAGCGCTACGCGTAGCCCGCTGGATTTAAGTGACTATGCCGAGAATGTTATTGCCGAAAGGCTGCAAACCATACCGGGTGTAAGTACTGTACAGATATGGGGGCAAAAGAGGTACTCTATGCGCCTGTGGATAGATCCTGTAAAGCTAAATTCTTATGGTGTAACGGTGAGCGATGTGCGCACTGCCCTTACCAGCCAAAATGTGGAGCTGCCTACGGGCAAGCTTACCGGTGCCAATACAGAACTTACGGTAAAAACACAGGGAAACCTGGCTACTGCTGAGCAGTTTAACAACATTATTGTAAAATCAGAGGGCGATAAGATTGTAAAACTTAGCGATGTAGGCCGTGCAGAACTTGGTCCCGAAAATGTGGAGACAAAAATGACAGGTAACGGCCAGCAGCTGGTAGGTTTGGCTATAATTCCGCAGCCGGGGACTAACTATATAGACATAGCAAACGACTTTTACAAGCAATACGACCAGCTTAAAAAAGAACTCCCTGCAGATCTTACCTTAAACATAGCATTGGATAATACGGTGTTTATAAAACGCTCTGTACTGGAGGTTGCCGAAACACTGGGTATTTCCATAATCCTGGTTACACTTATTATTTACTTGTTTTTTAGGGACTGGGCCATAGCGCTGAGGCCATTGCTGGATATTCCGGTGTCGCTTATTGCTACGTTTTTTATAATGTACATTTTTGGTTTTTCCATTAACGTACTTACGCTGCTGGCCATAGTACTGGCAACAGGGCTGGTGGTAGACGATGGTATTGTGGTAACCGAAAACATCTTTAAAAAGGTAGAGGAGGGCATGACCCCTATAGAAGCCGCACTTAAGGGGGCTAACGAGATTTTCTTTGCAGTTATTTCTATTTCTATAACGCTTGCTGCGGTATTCCTGCCGGTAATTTTTTTGCAGGGCTTTGTGGGGAGGCTGTTCCGGGAGTTTGGGGTGGTTATTGCAGCGGCGGTTTTGGTGTCGGCATTTGTGTCGCTTACGCTTACGCCCATGCTTAACGCCTATCTTATTAAGGGAGTGCATAAAAAGTCGAAGTTTTATGACTTTACCGAACCCTATTTTGAAAAAATGAACAAGGGTTACGCGGGTATGCTTACCGGTTTTATGCGTTACAAGTGGCTAAGTTTCCCTATCCTGGGGCTTTGTATAGGGCTTATTATTTTGTTTTATACCAATCTGCAAAAAGAAACTGCCCCGTATGACGACCGCAGTTATGTTGGGATGAATATCACGGGACCCGAAGGTGCATCATACGAATATATGGATCGTTTTATGCAGGAAATGAACCGCCTTATAAACGACTCCATACCCGAAAAACAAGTTGCGTTACTTATAACATCGCCGGGTTTTGGTAGCGGTGCCGTAAACAGCGGCCGTGTGCGTATTGCCCTAAAAGATGCCGACGACCGCAAGCGCAGCCAAAAGGAAATTGCCCAGGACCTTACCAAGTGGACAAAACGTTATAACGATGCTAAGGTTGCGGTGCAGCAACAGCCTACCATTGCGGTTAACAGGCGTGGTGGTTTCCCTATACAATACATTATACAGGCGCCAAACTTTGAAAAGCTACGCGAGAAGATTCCGCAGTTTATGGATGAAGTTAATAACGACCCCACATTCGCCGCCAGTGATGTAAACCTTAAATTTAACAAGCCCGAAATCAATGTAACCATAGACCGCGAAAAGGCGCTGAGCCTTGGCGTGTCATTGCTCGATGTGGCTCAAACGCTACAGCTTTCGCTGAGTGGGCAGCGTTTTGGGTATTTTATGATGAATGGTAAGCAGTACCAGGTCATAGGTCAATTTGACCAGGCCGATCGTGAAAAACCGCTTGACCTTACTTCGATATTTGTGAAAAATACCGCAGGCCAACTTATTCAGCTGGATAACCTTGTAAAAGTAGATGAAGAAAGTAGTCCGCCACAGCTGTACCATAACAACCGTTACATGAGTGCCACGGTTTCGGCAGGATTAGCACCCGGTAAAAGTATAAGTGATGGTATAGAGGCAATGGACCGGATAAAAGCAAAAGTATTGGATGAAACCTTTACCACAGACCTGGGCGGCGAATCACGCGATTTTGTGGAGAGTAGCTCTAACACACTTTTTGCATTCGGGTTAGCGTTGCTGTTGATTTATCTTATCCTTGCAGGCCAGTTTGAAAGTTTCCTGGATCCGTTTATCATTATCCTAACCGTGCCTATGGCAGTTGCCGGAGCCTTATTTTCGCTATGGCTGTTTGGGCAAACGTGGAATATCTTTAGCCAGATTGGTACCATTATGCTTATAGGCCTTGTAACCAAAAACGGTATCCTTATAGTAGAGTTTGCTAACCAGCTCCGCGAGGAAGGCAAAGACAAGTACGAAGCCATAATGGAATCGGCAGAGAGCCGCCTTCGCCCTATACTTATGACCAGTTTAGCCATTGCGCTGGGTGCGTTACCTATTGCGCTTTCGCTGGGTGCTGCAGCTACAAGCCGTATAGGTATGGGGGTTGTTATTGTGGGAGGAACCGTGTTTTCATTGTTGCTTACCCTGTTTGTAATACCTGCTATTTACTTTATGTGGTCTAAACCGCGCAAGCACAGGCCCGAATTTGATAACATTAAAGACTTGTAATTTATGCGCTTGTATATATATGCCCTGTTAATGTTGTTTTCGCTAAACGGTATTGCCCAGCCGCTGCTTACCGTGGAAGATGCCGTAGCCGAAGCGCTAAAAAATAACTATGATATTAAGCTGGTAGACAATAACCTGAAAATAGATCAGCAAAATGTAAGCCTTGCCAATGCGGGTTTGCTGCCTAATTTATACGGGTCGCTGAGCCAGAACAATAGCATACAGAACAGTACCCAGGTGCGTACCGATGGCACCCAGCCGCAGCTGAACAACGCTAAGACCAACAGCCTGAGTTACGGTGTAAACCTTGGGTGGACCATATTTGACGGTTTTACCATGTTTGCCAAATACGATCAGCTAAAGACACTGCAACGCCAGGGCGAAACCGAACTGAAATTTGCCATTACCACCACTGTTGCCGATGTTATGGAAACGTATTATACCTTAGTACAGCAACAACAAATGCTGAAAGCACTTGATACCGCTGTGGTAATCAGTAAGCAGCGGGTAACTACGGCAAAAAACAGGTTTAGGATAGGCAAAGCATCTAAACTGGAGGTGCTTAACGTAGAAGTAGACCTTAATACAGACCAAACTAATTATCTTAAACAATTACAGGAGTTTAAGAACACGAAGACGCTGCTTAACCAACTACTGGCACGCGACCTTACGGCTGATTTTAAAGTATCTGACGAGGTGCCTACCGACGATAAGCTTGACCTGCCCACGCTTATGGATATGGCTTCAAAACAAAACCCCCAAATTCAGTTAGCGCTTATTAATAAGAGGGTAGCAGAGCTTAACCTTAAACAGGTAAAAGGCGCCCGGTATCCGCAGGTGGGGGTAACCACCGGTTATATTTTCTCTGAAAGTGAGTCGAGCCTTGGATTTGCGCGGAGTAATAAAGGAAACGGCTTTAGTTACGGGCTTACGGCGCGTATAAATTTATTTAACGGCTTTTTGCAAAACCGTAACGAGAAAATAGCGCGCTTACAAATCCAGAATACCCAAGTGCTTATAGAGCAGCAAACACAGGAAATAAATACACAGCTGCTCACGGCTTTCCAAACGTAATTAACCAATCTTTATTTGGTTAAGCTAGAGGCCCGCAA
>JAAXJD010000196.1:0-216 GCA_012270005.1 Flavobacterium sp.
AGCAGGTTTTTATCGGTTACCAGCCTGTGTACAGTGCGGTCTTTGGCCAGTACCACATCTACACTATTTGTTTCAAGTGCTGTGAGATAAATGTTACCATCTGCATCTATGCTAATTCCGCCGTTGTTTGGTTTGGCTGAATAAGTTTCAACACTTTTGTCTAATTCCGTTTGCGAAATTGATTCGTTTAAGACATCGCCAATTTTTACCCTATAA
>JAAXJD010000196.1:226-4318 GCA_012270005.1 Flavobacterium sp.
CGGCAGTAATACCATCGGCCCCAACCAAAAGGTTCTTAGCATTTACAGCTAACATTTTACCATTAATAACTGTGGGGGTATTTTCCGGCAAAGTGGTGCGGGTGCCTTCAAGAAGCCTGCGTGTAGTTCCGGTTTTCATATCAACCACAATAAGGGCTGCTTTGTTACCGTCGCCGTCGTTGCCTATGCCTTCATCTGCAATAATAAACACACCGTGTTTAGTATCTACCACCATATCATTAGGCTGCGATGTAGCAGCAAGTGCCGTTTGTGGCAGGTAATAAATTCTTTCAAGCTTGTCGGTTCGCGTGTTCCAACCTACAATTTTAGGAGTTATGGCATTGCGCTGCCCCATATCGAGCATCCAGATAATACCGTTGGCATCGTTTCGAATGCCCAGTACATTACTTAGGTAACGGTCGTCAGTATCTCGTGGAGTATTCCATTCTACATTTGGGAACGGGCTGCTTGTTTTGGTTTTGGCATCGTATTTCACAACCCGTATTTCAGGGTTAAAAAACGGGTGGTTGCTGTAAACCAAATCACCCTGTGATGTGTAGGCAATGTTGCCTACTGCATTTTCTACTGTTGCGTAAACTTCAGGTGTGGTTACTTTGCCGTTCCATTTTGAAGAAATAACTGTAGTTGCGTCTGGTTTTACAAAATAGTTGTCGGTTCCGGCAATCCAGTCCGTACGGGCAGGACTAAAAAAATCAATATCTATAGTGTTGTCTTCTAAAGCTATAAAACTGTGTGGTACATTGGGTGGAATGATGATGCCTTCGCCTGCTTTTACAATAACCTCCCTTCCTTCAACCAAAACCTTAACACTGCCTTGTGTTATAACCGAATATTGCTCGTTTACATGCTGGTGTACGGGCACTACCGCTCCTTTTTTATAGGTAAAGTAACCTATGGTGCCCGATTCGCCCGAAATAGTACCGCGAGTAAGTAACTCATTTACCTGTTTTACCGGCAGGTCTTTAAACGAAAAGTGCTGTACCTGCTGTGCCTGTCCCAACCACATAATAGTAAGGCTTATAGCTGTCATTAAATTCTTTGCCATGGCATTACAGTTTTAACCTTAAAATTTTATACGGCTTTTCGGTTTTGTTTACGTTGTTGTTAAACCACGGCATAAGCTGTATTTGCGATATAGATATGTACAGGTAGCCATCGTTAGAAATGCTATAGCTGTCCGGCCAAATCAGTTTATCTGTATCGGTAATCAGCGTGTGCATTTTAAGGTCGGGCGTAATTTTTACAATACTGCTTTTCTCAAGGTCACCCAGGTAGAGGTTACCGTTTTTGTCAAACTCCATACCATCGGTAGTTATAAAATGCCCCAGGTCTTCAACCTTATCGATAATGGTTTTTAGCGGGGTAGTAAAATCTCTTAGTAATGTTGTACTAATACGGTACAGCTTATCATCAGTAAGGGGTTTGTAGTACAGCCAGGCCTTATCGGGCGAAAGCGCTATACCATCAGAATTTATTTTAGGTATACTGCCGTCTCCCTTAGCAAATTCTTTTCCATTGAAAGTAAAATGATAGGCCGGGTCAGACAGTACCGATGACGAATTGTGTAGTACAAAACGGGAATCGCCCGTTTTGGTGTTCAGCACCACAATGCCTCCGTTAGATGAGCTGGTCATGTAGGCAAAACCGTTTGTATTGTCTATACGGATGTCGTTTATGTAGCTGTCTTTTCCGGCTACATTCTCGGGGAATTTATAAATGCGCTCTATACTGTTGTCTGCCAACTTTATTTTAATGACCTTGTTGCTTTTTTGGTATACCGGGCCAAGGCCTATACCCGCCGCGTCTACTACCCACAGGTAGCCTTTTTCATCGGCCACTACAGCCTGTACGCAAACAAACTTTTTATCGCCGTTGTCGCCTTTTTTAAAGCTGTTCCAGTTGGCATCAGGGTAAGGCACCGGCTTACCGTTTTTTACCTCAACAACCGAGTTGCTGTGCTTATCAAGCCAGTACGGATAGTTAGTAAACACCCTGCCGTCCGGCGATACTGCCACGCCGGTAAGTTGAAAGGTACTGTCGGTAAATACCTCTTCAAGCTGAACTACGGGCGTTTTCTGAACGGTGTCAGTAGCAGCCGGTTGTGCCGCTTCATTTGTTTTTTCTTTGTTACCGCAGGCCGAAAACAAAGCTGCCATAGCAAGTGCAGATCCTATAATATATTTTTTCATGATACTGTGGGTTTATGTATTTTGATATTACAAAGTTAGTTTTGGGGTATGTTGTTAGTGTAGTACGTTTTTAGGATTTAATAGTACAAAATCACGTTTTACTCAAAAAAGAGTAACCGCCCGTTTCCGGGCGGTGTTTTAAAACCCACATTAAGGCACATAAACATATGCTATTATAGATGCCTTTGCTATAACATTGGCGCTAAGATTAAAGCCCACCAGCGCGGGGTTTGCGTCTTTGTCCAGATTTAGTTTAGATTTAAGGGCATATACCGTAATTACATACGGGTGGTAGCCGCTGCCGGGTATAGGAACCGGGCCACCGTAGCCATACTGTTTAAAGTCGTTTAAAGACGATATACTGCCGGCAGGTAACAATTCAGGGTGTGTGCTGGCCGCACCTGCCTTTAATGCTTTTGTATCTTTAGGCAGGTTAAACAGCACCCAGTGCCACCAGCCGCTACCGGTTGGGGCTTCGGCATCATACATGGTTATGGCAAAAGCCTGAGTGCCTTCGGGCGCGTTATCCCAGCTCAGGTCAGGCGAAATGTTGCCACCCTTCACACCCCAGTCGTTATAATAAAAATCGTTAGTAAGCTGCCCGCCCAGCGTAGCGCTTTTAAGGGTAAATGTTTTAGGGGCTGTTTGTGCCTGTAGTGCAATAGCTGCTAACAACAAGGTGCCTAAAAAAATGTTTTTTACAGATGAAATAGTTTTCATAATTCTAATATTTTATGTTTGAAACTGTTATTGCAGGTATGTTAACCCTACATTGCAAAGTTCAGGAGCAAGGGAGGTCTATTTGTTGTACATTTCTGGGTTAGGCAGGTATAAAAACAGGTTTATTGATCCTATTAAAAACAAATCCTGCCCAGAAGTTTGAGCAGGATTATGGTTTAAATGTTCTGTATTGCCACGTTTTACAGCCACTGCTTAGGCACTAACTGATAGCCTTTGCCTTGTTTTTTTACATAGCTAAGACTGGGGAACTCAAAGTGAGGCCCGGCAAGCAGCAGCCTTTGGTCAGTTGTTTTTTCTAACAGTGTTTTTCTTGTTTGCGCTGCCAGGGCATAATCAACATCGGTAGCAAAGCCCACTTCGGGCATGGCAGCCTGAATGGCCGGTATGGTAAATATATCGCCGCAAAACAGTAGTTTATCACCATCAGATTCTAACAAAAAACCAGTATGGCCCGGTGTGTGCCCGGATAGCGGTACAGCGGTTATACCATCTAAAATATCTCCTCCTGCTGCATCAATCCTTTGGTAAGGCTGTAGCGCAGTCTTTATATCTTCGGCATTTTGTATATCGTGTGGCTGGGTGTGAGCGGTTTTCAGCCAATAATTTTCTTCGGCGTCAGATATCCATATTTTAGCATTAGGGAAATTCTTTTCGCCACCGCGGCCTATAAGCCCGTAAAAATGGTCGCCGTGCAGGTGGGTTAACAGTACCGTGCCTATTGCTTCGGGCTTTATACCCATAAATTGCAGTGCTTCCAGAAGACGGCCTTCCATATCCAGGGCAAGTTTGTTACCCATGCCCGTATCTATAAGTATTGGCGCATGCCCTGCACCTTCTATAAGAAACACATTTGTGGTTAACGTAGGCACTTCGGGCCTGAAAGCTCCGTGTAAAAAATGCCCAAGTCCATTGGTAGGTGCATGGGTTAAATACGGTTCGCCTGCGGTAAAATAGCCATCGTTTATAACGGTTACTTTTTTAGTACCTATTTTCCATTGCAGTATGCCCGGCAAAAGTTTATGAGATGTATCCATCATTAAAATATATTGAGTTTATAAAATAGTTATCCTATCCATAGATTTTTGTCTATAGTTACAAGATGTGTATCAAATTAAAAAATTTGGGATTTAGCTGTTTTTAG